>NZ_PQHY01000067.1:0-33232 GCF_003385175.1 Amycolatopsis ruanii | reverse complement strand
GAGGGCACATGTTTTTTTCCAGGCAGAAGAGGGCAGAGGGGGTGCTAGGGAGTCTCGTGGGCTGAGGGATGTGTATAGGAGGCAGGGGGTGGGGCTCGGGGCGGACATGCCGCCCGCGCGGCTCCCGGCAGTGGTGGACCGTCTGGAGGCCGCCGGGGTGGACTCGGTGTGGTTCTCCGAGCAGGTGTACTCGGACGCGGTGGACCCGTTCGTCGGGATGGCGCACGCGCTGGCCCGCACGTCGCGGCTCAAGGCGGGCACGTCGGTGGCCGTGCTGCCCGGCCGGCACCCGGTGCTGGTGGCGAAGCAGATCGCGTCGCTGGCGGCGCTGGCGCCGAAGCGGGTGCTGCCGGTGTTCGGCCTGCGCCCGGCGCGCCGCAGCGAGTGGGACCTGTTCGAAGTCCCGGCCGGCGCGCGGGCCGGGGTGTTCGACGAGTCGCTGCGGCTGCTGCGCGCGGCGTTGTCCGGTGAGGGCGAGTTCGCGGGCGAGTTCTGGAAGCTGGCGGACGTGTCGCTGGGGCCGCGGCTGGAGCGCCCGGTGGACATCTGGCTGGGCGGTAGTGCTCCCGCGGCGTACCGCCGGATCGGCCAGTACGCCGACGGCTGGCTGGGAAGTTTCCTGTCCCCGGCCGAGGCGCGCCACGCCCGCGAGGCGATCGAGTCAGCGGCCGCCGCGGCGGGCCGCTCGATCGAGCCGGACCACTACGGAATGAGCCTGCTGCTCGCCGAAAACGGCCCGACGCCCGAACTGACCGCCGCGGTGCGCCAACGCCGCCCGGAGACCGACCCGGCGGAGGTGATCGCTTCGGACTGGCCAGCGCTGCACCGCCTGCTGGACGCCCACCTGGAGGCCGGCCTGACGAAGTTCGTGATCTACCACCAGGGCGGTTCGTCGTTCGAGGCTTTCCTGGACCGTTTCACGGAAGAGCTGCTGCCGCGGCAGAACTGACGCTCACCGCACCTTGGGCAACAGGGGTTCCAGCTTCTCGGCGAGGGCTTGAGCGTCCACGCAAGCCTGCGGATCGCGGGGTCCAGAAATCAGCGATACCTGCACCATGGCGCGGGCGTGTTCGCCGACTTCGATCACGATCGCACAACCACCCAAGGGAATCGGCGCCTGCAGCGCTTTGCGCCCGTTGACCGAGGTCTCCACCACGCCGTCGCTGGTCTCGGCGAACTCACGCAGACCCTGAACAGGGTCCAGCGCAAGCCCGTATGTGCCGAACTCGTGCTTCAGCACGTCGCACTCGTTGCGTCGACTGATGTTTTCGCCAGGACCGAACCCCTGACCGGCGGTCAGTTGCTCAAGGACCCGACAAGCGTTGAGACCGGCGAAGACGTCGGAGTTCGCAGTGCTTGAACTCGGCGCGGGTGATGCTGTGCCCGCCACCGTGGTGGTGCACCCAGTCGTAGCTGCAGCCAGACACACCATCGCCGCGGCGGCTTGGACGATTCGAACGTTGACGGTCACCGGTCCTGGTCCTTGAAGGTCTGGAGAGCCTGGGTCGCCGCCTCGTCCGAGGCGTCATACTTGCTGATCGCGATCTCGATAGCCACTCGAAGGTTATCCAGCATCTCCTGAGCTGCGAGGAACACCCGGACGAGCGACTGGTCGTCCGAATCCATCGCGGCGAGAAAATGCGCCGCTGCTCGTTGGGCGTACTCGTCATTGCCGAATTTGGGCGCGCGTTGCAGCCGGTCGATGCGCTGAGCGATCCTGCTCATCTCCTCCTGCATCTGCGTCACCGCTCGCCGGAGGTGGGTGCCTGTCTCCTCGTCCACCGCCCAGCGGCCGGCCTTCGCGTCGGCCAGCATGCGCTTTGCGTCCGCGTGCATCTTGTTCAGGTTGTCCTCGCCGCCGAACACACCGGCGATCTGCGCGGCACCCGACGTCGCACCACCCTCGGCCACGGCCACCCCTTCCCGATCGGTAGCACCGTAGCGTGCGGTCTCACGCGCTGTCACAGCTTCGCCCCGATGCGCAGCCGCTCACAACCAGGCGCCTCGGCAGCACCACCCCAACTATGGTGACCCCCGTGACTGATGAACTGGTGCATTACTCAGTGCGGAGTGGTGTCGCGACCATCACCCTCGACTCGCCGCACAACCGGAACGCCCTGTCCGCCCAGCTGCGCCGCGAGCTGTCCGGCTCGCTGGCCGAGGCCAACGACGACGACGCCGTCCGCGTGATCGTTCTCACCCACACGGGCAAGGTGTTCTGCGCCGGCATGGACCTCAAGGAGGCGCGCGGCGCCGGGGCCGGCGATCAGGGCGTCAACGAGTTCCCGCGGATCCTCGAGCAGATCTGGACCAGCCCGAAGCCGGTCGTCGCCAAGCTGGCTGGGGTCGCCCGCGCCGGTGGGGTCGGCGTGGTCGCCGCCGCGGACATCGTCGTCGCCACCACCGACGTCACCTTCGCGTTCTCCGAGGTCCGCATCGGCGTCGTGCCGGCCGTCATCTCGCTCACCGTGCTGCCCCGCGTCAACCCGCGCGCCGCGCAGGAACTCTTCCTCACCGGTGACGTGTTCGACGCCGCGCGCGCCGCCGAGATCGGCCTGATCAACAAGGCCGTCGACCCAGCCGACCTCGACGAGGCGACCGACCGCTACGTCCGTTCCCTCACCCTCGGCGGACCGGCCGCGCTCGCCGCCACCAAGGAACTCCTCGCGAGCCCGCGCCCGGCCACCCCGGCCGACGGCTTCCCGGACATGCTCGGGCTCTCCGCCCGGTTCTTCGCGAGCGAGGAGGGCCAGGAAGGCATCCGCGCCTTCGCCGAGAAGCGCAAGCCGAACTGGGTCCCGCAGGACTAGTCGTCGGTGAGGGCGACCGTCAGCCGGCGGCTGTCGGCGCGGTCGCCGCCCGGCGCCAGCGCGCGCTCGGCGTCCGACAGCACGCTGCGGATCGCCAGGTACGCCTTGGGATCGGCCTGCTTGAGCAGGTCCGACCCCGCCCACACCAGGACGTGCTCACCGTAGGGCAACCAGGACAAATCGGTCAGGCAGTCGTACAGCGCGTCCAGGTTGCGGCCGAACCAGTCCGGAAAGGACAACGCGGACGCGATGGCGTCGAGGGCGGACATCTTGTCCGCCGGCCGGCTGCCGATGAGGTGCGAGTAGGCGCCGCGGGCACGGGCCTGCTCGACGATCGTCTGGGAAGAGGACATGGGGTTCTCGCTACTTCGACGGGTCGACCTGGACGAAGGAAGCGTAGTGATCACCGGTGTAGTACAGCTCGGTCTGCGCCCCGGTGATCAGCCGCCGGGCCCCGCGGTCGGGGCTCCCGGGCGTGGGCACCGTGTATTCGTGGTAGTAACCGCTCTCCCTGGCGGGGAGCCGCTTTTCCCGGTTCTCGAACACGGTCCCGTCACTGCGGTACGGGAACGGCCCGCCCGCCTGGATGAGGCGCCACGTCTGGCCGGCTTCCGGGGGCAGGCTGGACAACGCGGTCAGCCCGGCCACGGGCTCGGTCGACGTGGTGGTTTCGCGCACGATCCACCCACCGAACACGAGCACGATGAGCCCGACGAGCGCGACGGTGATCCGCCTCCTGCTTGACACCAGCGACACCTTAGGACCGGCTCGAAACGTCCTCGTCGCGGCCCGGCCGCAACCACGCGGCCACCCGGTCGACGATCCGGTCGATCAGCCACGCCACCCCGACGCACAGCGGCGCCAGCACCGCGATGACCAGCAGGAACTGCAACGGGAACCACAGCTGCGCGAGCCACAGCTCCACGTTGTCCCACCAGGTGGCCAGGCCGTCGAACACCTGACCAGGGTACGCCAGCGCCCCCGGCGAGGTACGTTGCAGGCATGTTCGCCGTCTACGCTCGTGAACCGAACCCGGAAAACCCGCTCGACGCGCTGACCGTCGGCGAGCGGCCGGACCCCGAGGTGCCATCCGGCTGGGTGAAGGTCGCCGTCAAGGCCGCCAGCCTCAACATGCACGACATCTGGACCCTGCGCGGGGTCGGGATCAAGCCGGACCAGTTCCCGATGATCCTCGGCTGCGACGGGGCCGGCGTGCTGGAGGACGGCACCGAGGTCGTCCTGCACTCCGTGGTCAACGCGCCGGGCTGGCAGGGTGACGACACCCTCGACCCGAAGCGCACGCTGCTCACCGAGAAGCACCAGGGCACCTTCGCCGACTACGTGATCGTCCCGGCCCGCAACGCGGTGCCGAAGCCGGCCGGGTTGTCGTTCGCCGAGGCCGCCACGATGGGCACCGCGTGGCTGACCGCGTACCGGATGCTGTTCGTGAAGTCGGGCCTGCGTCCCGGGCAGACGATGCTCGTGCAGGGCGCCTCCGGTGGCGTGTCGACCGCGCTGATCCAGCTCGGCCGGGCCGCGGGTCTGCGGGTGTGGGTGACCGGCCGGTCCGAGGAGAAGCGGGCGCTGGCCGAGCAGCTCGGGGCGCACCAGACGTTCGAGACCGGCGCGCGGCTGCCCGAGCGGGTGGACGGCGTGTTCGAGACCGTCGGCAAGGCGACCTGGGGCCACTCGCTGAAGTCCCTGAAGCCGGGCGGGATCGTCGTGGTGTCCGGCTCGACCAGCGGGCCGGACCCGAGCGCGGACCTGCAGCGGGTGTTCTTCCTGCAGCTGCGGGTCGTCGGGTCCACCATGGGCACCCGCGACGAGCTGGAGGACATGCTCCGCTACCTCGACCTGACCGGCATCAGGCCGCAGATCGGGAAGGAGCTGCCGATGTCGGAGGCCGCCGAGGGCTTCCGGCTGATGCAGGAGGGTGCGACCGGGGGGAAGATCGTTTTCACCCGCTGAATCGCTCCGACCTGCGCAGACGCCTTGTTGACACGCTGCCGATACCGGTTTGTGACCCACGTCTACTGAGCGGAACCCGAGATTTCCTCGCTAATCTGGGTACATGACCGCAGTGCAGCGGGAAATCGAGGCGGCGCCGGGCTCACGGCTCGCCGGCCCGGAGGACATCCGGGCCGGCCACCGGAGTTTCGCCGGCGTGCGCACCAGGGTGCTGGAAGTGGGTCCCAAACCCAAGCGGGGCACCGGAAGACTCGTCCTGCTGCACGGCTACTGCGACAGTGCCGACACCTGGCGCCCGGCGCTGACCGAGCTGGCCGCCGCCGGCGTCCCCGCGGTCGCGGTCGATCTGGCCGGCTTCGGTGAAGCCGATCCCCTGCGCTCCGGCGCGATGCTCGCCCAGCTGGACGCGTTCGTCGCCGAGGTCGTGCGGTTCTACTCCGACCGCGGCAAGGTCGTGCTGGGCGGCAACTCGCTCGGCGGGACGATGAGCCTGCGCGCGGCCTGCCGCGACGAGCTGCCGATCGCCGGGGTGGTGTCCATCGCCGCGCCCGGGTTCGTCGACTCCTGGCTGGTCCGGACCGTCGGGAAGTACCCGCTGCCGTTGCGGCTGGCGGCGTCGCTGCCGTTGCCGGTGCCCGGGTTCGTGGTGCGGACCATCGCCGGGTTCGTGGTGCCGCGGCTGCTCTACGCCGACCGCGCGGCCGCCGACATCGCCCACGTCTCGCGGTTCACCGGGCTGTTCCCGGACTTCCGCTCGACGACCACTCGTCTGGACCAGGCCCGCCAGCTGGTCGCCGAGCTGGCCGAGGCCTACGACGGACTGGAGTCGATCAAGGTCCCGCTGCTGGTGGTCGCGTGCGGCAAGGACCGGCTGGTGAGCGCCGCCGCGGGCCGCCGGCTGCACGCACTGGTGCCGCACAGCCGGCTGATGCTGCGCGAGGAGTGGGGGCACTGCCCGCAGCTGGACGACCCGGTCGCGATCGCCGAGCTGCTGAGCTACTTCCGGGCCGGCGCGGTGCACAAGAAGTCGCGCCGCCGCGCGGCCGCGCTCACGCAGAAAGCCGCCGCGGGCTAGGGCGTGTCTGACAATGCGTTGGTCCAAGTGATGGGTTGGGACATCGGTGAATCCCCGGCCTGGCCCGGTGTGGTCCAGTCGCCACGGGAGCGGCCGATGTTCGTGGCGTGCTGATAGGCGCGGGCGATGGTGGAAACCACCGACACCGCGGCACGACCAGCAGCATCCCAACCAACCATCGCAATCTTCGTCAGAGCCGCCGGCCGGCTGTCACATCTCGTCGGGCTGTTCCGTCAGGGAAGTAGAAACCCCAACCGGAACAGGAGTTCATCGTGGACGCTCGGATCAACCTCTTCACCAACCCGACCGCCGGCAAGTTCGTCAAGCACCTCTTCGGGGCGGGCAAGGTGCTCGCCGAGTCCACACTGCCCGCGACCACGCAGGCACTGCTCACACTGCGCGCCAGCCAGATCAACGGGTGCGGCTACTGCACCGACATGCACTTCAAGGACGCGGTGGCGGCCGGCGAGGAGCCGACGCGACTCAACCTGGTGGCGGCCTGGCGCGAAGCCACCGTGTTCACCGAGGCCGAGCGCGCCGCCCTGGAGCTGACCGAAGAGGGCACCCGCATCGCCGACACGGCCGGTGGGGTCAGCGACGAGGTGTGGGCCAACGTGGCCAAGCACTACGACGAGGAGCAGCTCGCCGCGCTGGTCGCCGCCATCGCGCTCATCAACACGTGGAACCGCATCAACGTCATCATCCGCAACCCGGCCGGCGACTACCGGCCCGGCCAGTTCGCCTGACCCGGCGAACAGCCCCGGGACCTTTCGCAGGGTCCCGGGGCGGGCTCCTCCCTAGTACCGTGATCCGGTCATTACCCGGACGAGTGATTGGGGAGTGCGGTGGCCGTACACGAGCTGTTCCGGCGCAAACCCGTGGAACAGATCGAGGCCGTGGAGGGCGGCGGGCTCCAGAAGACCCTGGGCCTGTGGCAGCTGACCGCGATCGGCGTGGGCGGGATCATCGGCGCGGGCATCTTTTCGCTCGCGGGCGCGGTGGCGAACCAGACGGCCGGACCGGCCGTGCTGATTTCGTTCCTGGTGGCCGGGATCGCCAGCGCGGCGGCGGCGTTCTCCTACGCCGAGTTCGCCGGGCTGATCCCGCGCGCCGGATCGGCCTACACCTACGGTTACGCGGTGCTCGGTGAGCTGGTCGGCTGGCTCATCGGATGGGACCTGCTGCTGGAGTACACCGCGATCGTCGCCGTGGTCGCGATCGGTATCTCCGGCTACTTCAACGACCTGCTGGGTTTCCTGGACATCCACCTGCCACTGTGGATGTCCGGCGCGCCGGGCACCGAGCCGGAGGGCGTGGCCGCCGGTTCGTACAAGGTGAACCTGTTCGCGGTGCTGCTGTGCCTGCTGATCGCGTTCGTGCTGAACCAGGGCATGCGCTCGGCCGCGCGGTTCGAAACCCTGCTGGTGTACCTCAAGGTCGCGCTCGTGGTGCTGGTGGTCGTGGTCGGCGCGTTCCACATCAACACCGGCAACTGGTCGGACTTCTTCCCGTTCGGCGTCGGCGGCGCGTTCACCGGCGCGGCGACGGTGTTCTTCGCGGTGTTCGGCTACGACGCCATGTCCACCGCGGCCGAGGAGTCGCGCGACTCCCAGAAGCACATGCCGAAGGCGATCCTGTACTCGCTCGGGATCTCGATGGTGCTGTACGTGCTGGCGTGCCTGGTGCTGACCGGGATGGTGCCCTACACCGACATCGACTCGGAAGCCGCGTTCTCCAGCGCGTTCGAGTCGGTGGGGCTGCGCTGGCTCGGCGGGGTGATCGCGGTCGGCGCGATCCTCGGCATCCTGACCGTGTTGTTCACGTTCCTGCTGGGCGCGACGCGCGTCGGGTTCGCGATGAGCCGCGACGGGCTGCTGCCGAAGTGGTTCTCCGGCACGCACCCGGTGAAGAAGGTGCCGAGCCGGATGACGTGGGTCCTCGGCGTGGCGGCGGCGGTGATCGCCGGGCTGCTGCCGATCGGGGAAGCCGCGGAGCTGACCAACATCGGGATCCTGCTGGCGTTCGTGGTGGTGTGCGTGGCGGTCGTGGTGCTGCGGTACCGCCGTCCGGACCTGCCGCGCACGTTCCGCTGCCCATGGGTGCCGGTGGTGCCGGCGATCGGGGTGGCGTTCTCGATCTGGCTGATCACGTTCCTGCACCCGGAGACGTGGCTGCGGTTCGCGATCTGGTTCGCCATCGGGCTGGTGGTGTACTTCGCCTACAGCCGGCGGCATTCGAAGCTGGCGGATCACCACCAGAGGTAGACGTACCCGGGCGCCCCGGGCATGCCGGCGGCGCCACCGGCGCCGATCCCGCCCGGCGGCGCGCTCGGGATCACCCCCGCCGCGCCGGGCCGCTCCGCGGTGGCGTCGCTGCCGGGCGCGGCGAGGCCGGGCGAGGTGCCGCAGTCGGCGGTGCCTCCCCGGCCGGGCGCCTCGGCGGTCCCGGGCGCGCCACCACGGGCCACGACGAGCGCGGGGCTGCCGGCGACGCCCAGGCTGGAGTCGCTGCCCGGCGCCCCGGGAAGCCCGCCCACGCCGACGGTCACGGTGTACTCGGTGGCGGGGGTGACCGCGACGGAGCACCACGCCGCTCCCCCGCCACCACCCGCGGTACCCGGCGGTGGCGCTTCCGGTGACGGCGGCGCGTCCGGCGCTTCGGGGGTGCCCACGGGCGGTTTCGCGCCCCCACCGCCCGCGCCCCACAGGGCGACGAACACCGAGGTGACTCCCGCGGGCGCGGTGAACGTGCCGCTCACGGTAAAGGCCTGCTCCCCGTGCAGGGGTTCGGCCCCGGCCACCGGCGCGGCAGCCGTGATCAGGACAGCCGCCACGGCAACGGCTTTTCCGAACGCCATGCCCGAAAGGGTGCGCTCTCCAGCGCGGTCGCGCACTTCTTTCAGCCGATGGGGTGAGCTCGTCTGTCGGTAAAATACATGTGTGCGCACGCACGTATTTGAGGTACGCTGCGGCAGAACGGAAGGAGCACACGATGATCCCCTCGGTCGACGTCCCGCCCGGCGATCCGCGATTGCCCACCTCACCGGACGTGATCGTGGTCTATTCGGACCTGAACTGCTCGTTCGCCCACGTCGCCGTGCACCGGCTGCACGAGACGCGGGACCGGCTCGGTCTGACCGGCCGGGTGCGCTTCGACCACCGGGCCTTCCCGCTCGAACTGTTCAACCTCGGGGTCAACGAGCGGCCCGGGGTCGACTCGGAGGTCGCCGTGCTCGGTGCGCTGGAGCCGGACGCCGGGTGGCAGCTGTGGCAGGAGAAGGACTGGCGGTACCCGGTGACCATGCTTCCGGCGCTGGAGGCCGTGCAGGCCGCGAAGCACCAGGGCCTGCACGTTTCGGAGCAGCTCGACCGCGCGCTGCGGAAGGCGTTCTGGGCGCAGAGCCGGTGCATCTCTCTGCGCAACGTGATCCTGGACGTGGCGGCCGAGACCGGTGTGGTCGACGTGCCGGACCTGGCCGGACGGCTCGACCGGGGCGAGGCGCGCGCGGCGGTCATCGAGCAGTTCGAGTCGGCGCGCGACGACCGGGTCGTGTGCAGCCCCCACCTGTTCCTGGCCGACGGCACCAACGCGGCCAATCCCGGTGTCTCGGCGCGCTGGGTGAACGGTGACTTCGGCGTCGGCTTCCCGGTGATCGACTCCGACGAGCCGGACATCTACCGGACGCTGCTGGAGAAGGCGGCGAGCCTGGCGTGATCACCACCGCCGACGGCCTCCGGATGGTGGCCGAACTCGCCCGGCCGGAGCGCTGGCTCGCCGTGCTCGTGACCGCCCGGGCCGACGGGCGGCCCGGCGTCTCCGTGGTGAACGCGGGAATCCTGCCGCACCCGGTGACCGGCGAGACCGTGGTCGCGTTCGTGTCCCGCGGCCGCACCGCGAAGCTCGCCAACCTGCGCGAGCGTCCACACGCGACGCTGGTGTTCCGGTCCGGCTGGGAGTGGGTGTCGGTGTCCGGCCCGGTGGAACTGGCCGGCCCCGACGACGATCTGCCCGGCCTGCCGGACCCGCGCCTGCTGCTCCGCGACATCTACATCGCCGCCGGCGGGGTGCACCCGGACCTGGACGAATACGACCGCGCGATGGCCGAGGACCGCCGCACCGCGGTGCTCCTGCGGCCGGAACGCTTCACCACCAACCCACCTGGAACCGAGCACGAGGAACCGGAATGACCAACGCACCGTCCACCGTCCACCGTCCCGCGGCCGCCGCGGGCACCATCCAGGTCTGGTCGGACCTGCTCTGCCCGTTCGCGCACGTGGCCCTGCACCGCCTCCGGGTGGCCCGCGAGCGGCTGGGGCTGCAGGACCAGGTCCGGATCGACCACCACGCGTTCCCACTGGAACTGTTCAACGGTCCGCACCCGAGGCCGGGTACCGACAGCGAGGCCGTGGGTCTCGGCACGATCGAGCCGGCGGCCGGGTTCCGCCTGTGGACCGCGGCGGACTGGCTGTACCCGAACACCGTGCTGCTCGCCAACGAGGCGGTGGCCGCGGCCAAGGCGCAGGGGCTGGCGCCGGCCGAGGACCTGGACCGCGCGCTGCGACGGGCGTTCTGGGTGGACAACCGCACCATCGGCCATCGCACCGTCATCCTGGAGGTCGCCGCCGAGACCGGCACGGTCGACGTCGACGCGCTGACCGAGGCGCTCGACTCCGGCCGGCACCGCGCGGACGTGATGACCGACTACGCCATCGCGTGCACCGACGAGGTGACCGGCAGTCCGCACCTGTTCACGCCGGACGGTACCGGTGTGCACAACCCGGGCATCACCGTGCACTGGGAAGGCCCGTGGGCGTCCGGCTTCCCGGTCGTGGACGAGCACGACCCCGACTGGACCGAAACCCTGCTGAAGAAGGCCGCCGGGTAACGCCGGGGCCCGGGCCGGGAGGGCGCGAGCCGCGAGTCTTCGTATCGATCAGGAAGCCGACCGGGCGGGCAGGGCGGCGGAGGCGAGCAACGCGAGCTTCTCGGCGTCGCTGCTCCCGGCGTCGGCGTGGTACACCACGAGCATCATCCCCTCGGTGCCGGTGGTGACCTCGAGCTTTTCCCGGTACAGCACAAGACGGCCGACCTGCGGGTGGTCGAAGCGCATCATCGCGCCCTGCCGCGGCTGCACGTCGTGCCGCGCCCAGAGCTGCCGGAAGCGGGGGCTGGCGAGGGACAGCTCACCGACCAGCTCGACGAAGCGGGGGTCGTCGATGTCGGTGCCGACCGACTGGCGGAAGCCCGCGATCAGCGCTTCGGTGGCGGCCTCCCAGTCGGGGAAGAGGTCGCGCTCGCCCGGGTCGAGGAACACGTCACGCAGCCGGTTGGCGCCCGGGGTGAGGCGCGGCGAGAGCGCCGTGGCCAGGGCGTTGGCGGCGAGGACGTCCAGGTAGCGCCCCTCCACGAACGCCGGCAGCGGGAGCGTCCCGAGGAGCTGGACGATGCTGGGCGGCACGAACTCCTGCCGCGGCCGCCGCTTGCGCCGGGGCCGGTCGGCGGCGAGCCCGACCAGGTAGGCGGTCATCTCGTCGTCGAGCTGGAGCGCCCGGGCGATCGATTCGAGGACCTGCACCGACGGTTTGCGGTCGCGGCCCTGTTCGAGGCGCAGGTAGTAGTCGGCGCTGATGCCGGCCAGCATCGCGACCTCCTCGCGGCGCAGGCCGGGCACCCGGCGCACGCCGTGGACGGGGAGCCCGGCCTGTTCGGGGGTGACGAGTTCGCGGCGGGCGCGGAGGTAGTCGCCCAGCAGGTTCCGATCGTCGGCCACGTTCCCACGGTAAGCCGCCGGGCGGGGACCGTGCCTGGTCCTGTCATCCCCAGTCGGGCACGAACACGTTCGTTACCATCGCCGGATGTCCACCAGCCCGGAACCGGTCAGCCGTCGTGATCGTCCCGCCAAACCCGCGCTCAGCCGGCGCTGGATCATCGACACCGCGGTGCGGATCATGCGCTCCGAGGGGCTGGAGAAGGTGACCATGCGCCGCCTGGCGAAGGAGCTGGACACCGGCCCGGCCTCGCTGTACGTCTACGTCGCCAACACCGCCGAACTGCACGCGGCCGTGCTCGACGCGCAGCTCGGCCAGGTCGACCTGGCCGCCGAGACCGCCGGGCCCGGCTGGCGGGACCAGCTCGTCGCCGTGCTCACCTCCTACACCCTCGTCCTGTTCGAGCACCCGCAGCTCGCCCGCTCGGCTCTCGTGGCCCGCCCGAACGGCCCGAACTACCTCGCCCTCCTCGAGCGCGTCCTGCAACTCCTCGCCCGCAGCGGCGCGCCCCGGCAGCAGGTCGCCTGGGGAGTCGACAACCTGCTCCAGTACGCCACAGCCACCGCCGCGGAGCACGCGACGCAGGAGCAGGACCCGAACGCCGAGCGCGACTGGCATGCGCTCAGCCGGGCCGTGCACGAAGTGGACGAGAGCACCCACCCGGCGATCAAGGCGCACCTGCCCGAGCTGCTCACCGGTGCGGAAGACCGTCTGACCTGGGGTTTCCACGTGCTGATCAACGGGATCACGCACACCCCGCTCCCGTAGCGGCCTCGCGCCGCCGCCTCCCTCGCCACGCTTCACCTTTGCCGAACTCGTTCGTGACGAACATGTTCGCTACGCTGGACGTGTCGCCGCACCCGAGGCATTGGAGAAGGCCGTGAGCAGCCACCACCCCATCGCGATCATCGGTGCAGGTCTGGGCGGTCTCACCGCCGCCAGGGTCCTGCACGTCCACGGCATCGAGGCAGCCGTGTTCGAACTGGAGACGTCAGCGAGGGCACGCACCCAGGGCGGAATGCTCGACATCCACGAGGAGAGCGGGCAGGACGCGCTGCGGGCGGCGGGCCTCCACGACGAGTTCCGCAAGATCATCCACGAGGGTGGCCAGGCCCTGCGCCTGGCCGGCCCGGACGGCACCGTCCACGTGTCCCACCCGGACGACGGCACCGGCGCGCGGCCCGAGGTGGACCGCGGCGACCTGCGTGACCTGCTCCTCGGCTCACTGCCGGACGGCACGGTCCACTGGGGCCGCAAGGTCACCGCGGCCCGCGCGCTGGACGGCGGACGCCATGAAGTGACCTTCGCCGACGGCTCCGCCACCACCACCGATCTCCTCATCGGCGCCGACGGGGCCTGGTCGCGGATCCGGCCCCTGGTCTCGGCCGCCGAGCCCGCCTACACCGGCATCTCGTTCGTGGAGACCGACCTGCTGGACGCCGACAGCCGTCACCCGCGCAGCGCCGCCGTCGTCGGCGGCGGGCTGTTCCTCGGGCTCGGCGACGAGCGGGGTTTCCTCGCCCACCGCGAGACCGACGGCAGCCTGCACGTCTACGCCGCGGTCAAGGCCGGCGAGGACTGGCTGGACACCATCGACTTCACCGATCCCGCGGCGGCCAAGGCCGCGGTGCTGTCCCGGTTCGACGGCTGGGACGAGGGCCTGCGCGGCCTGATCGCCGACGCGGACACCATCGCGCCGCGCCGCATCCACGCGCTGCCGGTCGGGCACCGCTGGGACCGCGTCCCGGGCGTGACCCTGCTCGGCGACGCCGCCCACCTGATGTCGCCGTTCGCCGGGGAGGGCGCGAACCAAGCCATGCTGGACGGCGCCGAACTGGCGCTGGCGATCGCCGCCGACCGCGGTGACGCCGAGAAGGCGCTGACCGCCTACGAGGAGGCGCTGTTCCCGCGCAGCGCGGCCATCGCCGCCGAATCGGCCGCCAGCCTGGAAACCCTGTTCGGCGGGCGCGGACTGGAGGAGATGATCGCGTTCTTCACCGCGCGGTGACCCCGTCCCGCCCGGGTCAGCCTTCCGCGGCCAGGTGGATCAGCCCGGCGTCGGTGGGGCGGAAGCCGCAGGCGTCGAAGTAGAAGCGGCGCAGCTCCGGCCGGAAGTCGACGTGCAGCCACTCGCAGCCCGCCGCCCGTGCCTGCTCCGCCGCCAGGCGGACGACCGCGGTGCCGATCCCGCGGTGCTGGTGCGAGCCGCGAGTCTTCGTGTCGATCAGGAAGGCGTGGTCGCCACCGTCCCACGCCACGTTCACGAAGCCGACCAGGACCCCGTCAGCGTCACGGGCACCCACCCAGCCGAGGCTGTGCTGCCGGACCTGGCTCCACCAGCCGGGAACGGAGTTGCCGCCGTGCGACCGGACGAGGTCGACCATCTCGTCGTCGGTGATGGTGTCCCGCCAGACGCACGAGATCTGTTCGCTCACTCCGCAGCATCTCCCCCGAAACCAACGGCCTGCCGGCGACTCCGCCGGCAGGCCGTGTGAGTGGGCGATACTGGGATCGAACCAGTGACCTCTTCGGTGTGAACTATGTCCGCGATACCGCGCTGACCTGCAAAAACACGACTCCTGCAGGTCAGCGCGGAGCGTTCAGGGCTGTTGGGCCTCGTTCCGGACGGTTCAGCGCGCGGTCCTGCTCCCATCTTGCTCCCCACGGTGCTCCCCGTCTGGGCATCGAACACCACAACCACCTCACCCAATTAACCGAAGAAGATGCTCGATAGGCCTCGCCGGCAACGTGACCCTCGGTGATCAGGGGGCAGAACCAGGACCGCGGAGCTACTCAGCAAGCCTCGGCACCCCACCAATTGCCCACATGGGACAGCCGCAACGGTCCCAGCCCAACCCGCCGCCACGACAACGCGAGTAGGCACGGCGCTCCAAGGTTCACTCCTCGTCGGCCGCCAGTTGAGGTCATACACACTCACACGACCCCCACACTGCCAGTGTGGTGCACTAACCCGCCTGACCTGCGACTTTGGAGAAACCGCAGGTCAACTGGGGCAGTCTGGGGCAGTTCAGTGACGTTCGATACCGATGAACGCGGCTGTAAGCGGGGCCATGCCCCAGCTTTGCCCCAGGGGCAGGCAGCATGAACCGGGACGCAGCTGACGATTGGGTCCAGCTACACCCCGAGGTGACTGGTTGAACTGCTCCCCATCGAGAGGCTGTACTAGCCCCGAACGGGGCCGCAACGGTACGACGAGTTCAACCGGCACGTCTTCGGGCTTGCAAAGACGGTCAGTCGGGGAGGCGGCGAAGGATCAGCGAAGGCAAGTCGACCGCGCCGAGAACATCTCCGCTTGGTGGCTAGCGGGCCCTGACACGTATCAGCCGACAACCAGCGCGACAGCAGCTCGGGCATCTCAATCTGCGGTGCGCAGTTGGACGGGACTTAAGCTCCTACTAGCACGTTGCTGCACACGAGGCTGTCCAGCGTGGAGAAAGGTTCCCGATCGACACGCGTGGCGGCCGTCGTCTGCACCTGAGCCAGACAACGGCCGCCACTACAACCACGTTGCCTATTTCCTACCGCGTATCCGGTCCCACATCTTGACCACCAGCCCGAGGCCAAGCAGAACTGCGCACCCGATGGTCGCGAAGATCACAGCGAAGATCGGATTGTGCAACACGAAGGGAAGGGCTACTCCGAAGGGCACGAGCCAGCAGGTCGCGACGACGAGGACGATGTCGCGAAGGTGTTCGCGGCTGATCCGTTTCAGCGGATCCTCCAATTGTGTCGCGTGCGCAGTAGGGCTCGGGAAACGCGAATATGGCGTGCGACTGCTCGCATGTTCCCTCTGGAGCGCACGAACCGCTTCCCTAGTGCCCCGAATGATAGACCAGCCCGCGCCCCCACAGCGCCCCGGAATCCGGAGAGAGCGCCCTTGGCCATCCAGCCAATCACCCGGCGGCGCGTGATGGGTTCGTGTCGTAGTTGCGCGACTGCGGCGTGGCCTGCGCCGCTGGCGGCAGCACCGATGACTGCTCCCGCGATGGCGACACAACCAAAACCTGCGGTGCCAGCACAGACGGCCGCCGCTCCGACGGTCGCCACGATTGGAACGGCGAACGACACGATTTGGTGAGCGTGAGCGCGAGCGAAGTTTCCTACCGCCTTCGCGGCGGAGCTGAGCCAGGACCACCACAAGCCGTCGAGGTCCGTCTTGTTGATGGGGTCGCCAGTGACGTAGTCGTAATCGTTAGCCGAACCACCTTCCTGCGGATCGATGGACAGGAATCGGCCGAGCTGCGGGCTGTACGGGCGAGCACCCATCTGGACAATGGCAAGCCCCTGAGCGTGCTCGTACGGGCGTTCGTGCTCGCCGAGCCAGCCGTAGTCCATCGAGCCGGGTGAGTTGTCCGGCACGTTCTGCGGGTCGACGGCCCCGGCAGCCGTCAACGGCTGGCCGTAGGGGTCGTAGGTACGCAAGTCGCCGACCTGGTGACCGGCCGCGTCGGTGGTCAGGACCAGGTCGCCACGGATGGTCGGGTGGTCGTACGTCGGCGTGAAGGCCCCACCATTGCTGACCTTGCTGGTGAACAGCACGCCGCCCGGCAGAGTGAGAGTGAGCGAGGTCAGCCGGTTGTCGCCGTCCAGGGTGAGGTCGGCAGTATCGCTGTCACCCGTGTAGCCGTAGCGCGTGACGGTGTTGTTGTCACAGTTGAGCGGGTCGCGGCGGATGATTCGGTTGGCCGCGTCACGGGTGTAGACGACGTCAGCGTTCAGTGCGAGGTTAGGGCTCACCATTCGGGCGCTGATGTTGCGGTCGGAGCCGTCCCACTTCAGCGTGGTGACGGTGCCGTCCGCGGCGGTCCAGCTGGTGGTGTTGCCGTCGGCGTCGTAGGCGACCTTGGTCAGCGCGGTGGCGCCTTCGGTGGCCAGGAGCCGGTCGGCGGCGTCGTAGCAGTAGCGGGTCTCGGCGGTGCCGGATGCGGTTTGGTCGAGCAGCCGCATGCGGTTGGTGTTGAGGCCGGCGTTGGCCTGGGTGCCCGTCGGGCAGGTCGCCGAGGCGGTCGAGGTGTAGTCGTAGGTGTAGTGGTGCCCGGCGACGTAGGCCTCAGTCAGGCGTCCGACGCCGTCGTAGATGTAGTTGGGTGCATTCGGTCTGGCATCCACGCCGACGAGGGATTCGTCGATGATCGTGCCGGCTGAGGTGCGGCCGACCTGGCTGACGATGTCCTTTCCGTCGCTGGTCTTCCAGCCCAGGCTGGTGAGCCGGGCGGCGTAGTCCTTCGTCACCGTGGCGAGTGAGGTGCCGTTGCCATAGGCGACGGTGGCCAGTTCGCCAGCGTTGTCGTAGGTGACCGTGGCTACGGTGGCGCTGTCCAGCTTCTGGGTGAGCACCCGTCCGGCGTCGTCGTAGGTGAACGACAACGTCCTGGGCGCGTCGGCCGCGTTCGGCGGTGTGATGGTGCTCGAGGTGGCGCGCCCGACCTGGTCGTAGGTGGTCGTGGTGCGCACGCCGTTGGCGTCGGTGTAGGCGACATCGCGGCCGAGCAGGTCCACGGTCGTGGTGATGGTGCCCTTGTCGTCCGACACCGACGTGGTGAGCGGGTCGCCGCCGACGGCGTAGTTGTGCGTCACCGTGCGTGCGGGGGCGTCGGCCGAGGCGGGGACGCGCTCTTCCAGCGGCCGGTCGCGGACGTCGTAGGTGGTGCAGGTCCAGGCGCCGCCGGTGGCTTCGGCGATCACCCGCCCGGAGGCGTCGTAGACCTGCTCGTCGACCCGGGCGGGACCGGATGCCGGGGTGGTGGAGGTGGTCAGCTTGGGCATGCCGCCCTGGTTGACCGCGGGGCTGCCCGCGACGCAGGGGTTGGCCCGGGTCTCGGTGTCGCCGTAGTAGGTGTAGGCGGTCTTGGCGCCGGTGGCCATCGTCTTGCTGGTCTTGCGCAGATAGCCAGTGCCCGGTGCCTCGTAGCTGACCGACCCGGCGATCTTGAGGCCGCCCGGGTTGCCCTGGCCGGACGACGCCAGCCCGTAGACCGGGTCGAGACCGTTTTCGTCGAAGCGGGTGGTGCCGACCTTGTCCTGGACGCCGTCGGACTCGCTGGCGGTGGTGGAGGTGGTCAGGCCGTAGCGCGGCTTGAGCTGGGTGCCCGGCACGGCCTCCTGCACGCCGGACGGGGTGGTCCAGTGCAGCTCGAGTTGCGCGGTCAGGTCGTACTCGTAGTAGTCGACCCGGATCCGCTTGGCTGCGCCAGGGACGTCGTTGTGGACGACGCCGGTGCGCCATGCGGGGGTGGTGTTGCGCCAGTCGTCGATGACGATCTGGTCGTCGATCCACACCCGCACGCCGTCGTCGGCGAGCACGCGGAGCGTGTAGTCACCGGCGGCGGGGAACACGATGTCGCCGGTGGCGCGCAAGGAGAAGTGGTCCGCGGGGATGCCCGTGGTCGGGGCGTCGTTGTTCCAGTTCTTCACCAGCTGCCCGCCGGGGCTGCCAATACCCGTGGTGTAGACCTTGGGCGCGGCGGAGAGGCTGTCGTTGTCGTAGTAGGCCACCGACAGGCCGTTGATGCCCTCGTCGTAGCCGGTGTGGCCGTGGGACATACCGGCGCAGGTGCCGTTGGGCAGCTGTCCGGTGAAGCACGACGCGGGCGCCGGGCCGTAGGAGTCGGTGGCCCGGTCGGCGTAGTCGTAGACCGTGGTCGACTTCCGGCCCGCCGGGTCGGTGGTGGACAGCGGCAGGTCCTTGACGCTCCACTCCTGGGTCGAGGTCTTGCCCGCGGCGTCGGTGGTGGACAGGGTGCGGTCGGCCTCGTCGTAGGTGACCTTGCTGGCGAAGCCGATCGCCGGATTCAGCCCCGCGGTGTCGGTGAAGGTCTGGCGGTTGGCGGGGTCGTACCGGTAGGACGTCTCCGGCCGCGGCTGCCCCGGTGCGGGCTGCGGTTCGGTGACCTTGACCGCCTTCGGCTTGCCCGAGGTCTTGTCGTAGTCGATCTTGGTCATGACGTCGAAGTTGGTGTACCGGGTGGCCGGGTCGACGGCCACCCAGTCGTTGACCAGCGGCGAGCGCTGGTAGGTCAGCAGGCCGTCGGCGTCGTAGCCGAAGTCGGTGTCCGCCGAGCCCGGGTCCTCGATCCGGGCGAGCCGGCCGTTGGAGTACCAGATCAGGGTTTCGGTGCCGTCCCAGTACGAGATCCGGCACAGCATCTGCGAGGGCGCGACCGCGTCGGCCCCGACCGGCGGGGTGAGGCCGTGGTAGCAGTCGTCACCGCTGCGGTTGTAGTGCAGCACGTGCGCCCGTCCGGAGACCGGGTCCTTGATCTGCACCAGGCGGGACGGCGTGCCGTCGTAGATGTTCTGCAGGGCAGCGGGTTTGCGTGAATCGATTGAGGAGGCTTGGGTGTCGAGTTTGCCGTCGGAACGGAAGGTGAACACGTCACCGCCGTCGCTCAAGGTGACCCGGCCGGCGTTGTCCAGCGCCAGCACGCCGTCCTCGCCAGTGGGCGGGGTGTAGCCGCCGGTGGACTTCTTGGTCCAGGTGTGCTTGGCGCCGGTGGCGTCGGTGAGCACGATGTTCTGGTCGGTGACCTTGGCCTCGGTGTAGCTCGAGCCGTCACCGTCGAGGTCGGCCGACATCGTCCAGCCCTTGGGCAGAGCCGGCAGGTCGGAGGTGGACAGCCAGTCGGCCGGCACGATCTGCGGCGGCACCGTGGTGTTGTCATCGGTGCGCGTGAACAGCCGCATCCTCGCGAGACCGACGCCCTCGGCGAGCTCGATCTTGAGCGGCAGGCGCTGTCCGGCGGTCATCGCCACGCCGGTGGACTGGGTCCAGTTGACGTCGCTGACGCCGGTGACGTCGTAGACCTTGCTGCCGTTGAGCCAGATCACGGCGCCGTCGTCGTGCACGGCGGCGAACTGGTAGGTCCCATTCGCCGGGGCCTGGAAGTAGCCCTCCCACCGCACGACGAACCAGTCCGGCGCCAGCGCCGGGGCGAACGGCGACGCGTCGCCCCAGTCGACGTTGACCTGCGGTTCGGTGCGCACCAGCACCGGCTGCTGGGCGTCGTTGATCAGCCCGTTGTGGGACAGGTCGGCGTAGTACGAGGCGCGCAGGCCTTTGGACTCGGTCTGCTGCGAGTTGTAGGTGAAGCTGATGCCGGCATTACCGCCGACGGTGTTGAAGGTCGGGGTCTGCTCGGCGGTGGAGACGTTGCCGTTGGCAAGATTGACGGTGACCGGCCCGGCCTCGTCCGTCGGCGAAGGGCCATGGTCGCCGATGCGCTGGTCGATCTTGAAGTGGCCGACCCAGGTCGGCGTGATCGTGGTGCTGCCGCTGTAGGTCATCGCCTGCCAGGTGTAGGCGACGCCGTCCTGCAACACCCCGGCCGGG
Organism: Amycolatopsis ruanii; assembly: GCF_003385175.1. Lineage (NCBI taxonomy): Bacteria > Bacillati > Actinomycetota > Actinomycetes > Pseudonocardiales > Pseudonocardiaceae > Amycolatopsis > Amycolatopsis ruanii. The sequence continues at coordinate 13,261 of NZ_PQHY01000067.1, read as the reverse complement.
ACCGTCCAGGTCGGGGTGGACAGGCAACCGGAGTCCACGACCACGCCCGACTTGGCGTCGGCGCCGGTGGCCACGCGGAAGCAGTAGGTGACCGGGTCACCGTCGGGATCGGTCACCGGTTTGACCGCAAGAGTGGGGGTGAGCGAGGTCGAGACCGTGCCGTCGGCCGGGCTCACCAGAGTCGCCGCCGGGGCGGGGGTTCCGGTGTCGACGATGAGGGTGGCGTTGAGGTTCTTGTAGGTCCAGATGCCGGCGTTCTCGGCGCCGATCATCATGAAGAACACCGAGCCGTCGCGGGCGTTGACCCGGTCGCGGATGAAGCCGGTCAGGCCCTCGCCGGAGAAGCTGCCGACGTCGCCCACCAGCGCACTGGCCATGTAGCCGCCGACGCCGTTGAAGTTGAAGCCGGAGGCGTGGTAGAGGTTCGCGTTCCAGGTCTTCACCGAGCCGACGACGCTCGTGTTGCGGGAGAGGTCCATGCGCGCGCCGACCACGGTCTTGCCGAACAGCGGTGTGTAGTCGACGTGGAAGACGCTGCGGTTGTAGGTGTCGCCGTTGGCCTGGCTGTTGCCGATGCGCAGACCGCAGGCGTCACAGTTGTAGCCGTCGGAGCGGTAGGCGTGGCTTTCGGTGACGCCGTAGGTGAAGGTCGGGTCGATGGAGACCGGGTAGACGCGCTTGGGGTCGTTGAGCCAGGCGGGATCGACGGCGACGGTGAGCCACCAGTCGGCGCCCGCGCGCTCGAGGTGATAGGTGCCGCCGGTCATGGCCGGGGCGGTCTCGCCGTTGCCGGCCGAGTCCCAGGTCTCGATCGGCGGCAGCACGATCTTCGCGGTGCCGCTCTCGTCGGCGAGGGTGATGGCGCCGTTGCGCTCCAGGCGCGGGGTCAGTCCGCCGGTGTTCAGCTTGAACCGCCACGACGAGCGGCCATCGGCCGGCGGGCGCTTGAGCTTGATGGTCTCCTTCACCGCGCCGGGCGTGACCTCGTAGTCGAGGTCCGTGCCGGGCGCGACCTCGGGATAGGTGACCGAGTCGCCCTGCACCTGCGCCTGCGCGGGCGCAGCCTGGTCCAGAGCCAGGCTGGCGGTCTTGCCACCGGACTCGACCTGCAGCACGGCCGGGTCGCTGGCGGTGGTCGCCAGCGACGGGCTCAGCGGATGGTCGTCCGCGTCCGCACGGTGGGTCGCGGCGTCGCGCGAGAGCGCGGTGTCGACCGGCTGCCAGGCACCGGTCTCGTCCTGCACGTTCAGCGGCTGGTTGGACTGCTGGATGGAGTGGGTGCCGTCCGGGTTGAGGTACTCAGTGACGAACATCGACCGCGAGATCGGTGTGGACCGCTGCGGGTCGAAATGGCTTCCCGCTCCCCCGTCGTGACGTGACTGGGCGGCGAAGTTCGCCGTGGAGGGAGCATCCGGGGCGTCGGGAGCCGCCGGCGCCGACGCCACCAGCGGAACCTCACGCGGATCGACCGGCGTCGGCGCCGCCGCACTCGCCGGCGTCGGCGAGATTTCGACACCCCACACAACCAGGGTGCAGATCAAGATGAACTGGACAAATCTTACCCAGCGATTCTTGCTGACATTTCGGGACAGCGAGAACAAAGCCAGTACCTCCCCTAAGCGGCACGACGACCCCTCGACGCGCCGACCGGACCGCGGCGCCCACGACACCACGGCGACACGCAGATCCGTTGCCTCGCAGCAGCTCCGCGCCGGACGGAAGGTTCAGACCCGCCGTCCAGTTCTCAGCATCGCTTAAGGAAGGCGTTCTCGTTACAGGACGAATTGAGGCATGGATCACCATTGCCAAGAAGAGCAGGTGGAGCTATGAGCACAGACCGCAATAGGCCATCAGGGCGATGACAAAAGGGACGAAATAGCGCTTTCCATCCCGGGCGGTAACGGAATCGGAGAACTGTCGATACGAGTGCGGGCCCGAGCAAGCACGGGGAGGAACAGGTGTCACGGTTGCGACAGGCGTGCGTCATCGCGGTGTCTGTGCTCGTGTCGATGGCAGCGACAAGTGCTCAGGTGTCCGCGACGACGCCGGGCTTGGACGTGAGCCACCACCAGGGCGCGGTCGACTGGTCCGCGGTCGCCGGGGCTGGAGCGAAGTTCGCGTTCATGAAGGCCACCGAAGGAACCACCTACACCGACCCCCAGTTCACGGCCAACTACTCCGGCTCGGCCAACGCCGGACTCCGCCGCGGCGCCTACCACTTCGCGCTGCCCGACCGCTCCGGCGGCGTGGCGCAGGCGCTGTTCTTCCTCGATCACGGAGGTGGCTGGGTCGCCGACGGGCACACGCTTCCGCCGGTGCTCGACATCGAATACAACCCTTACGGCACCGCCGACTGGGCAGGCTGGTGCTACGGCCTCACCACCACCCAGATGTCCGCGTGGATCGCCGACTTCGCCACGACGGTGCACGACCGCACGAACCGCTGGCCCATCATCTACACGACCACCGGCTGGTGGAGCCACTGCACCGGCAACGACAGCGGCTTCGGCAACGACCCCCTCTGGATCGCGCCGAGCAACTCCGACGCCGGAGGCGCGCCCACCATCCCGGCGAGCTGGAGCGAGTACACCTTCTTCCAGTACGCCACCTCCGGCACCTTTCCCGGCGACCAGGACTGGTTCAACGGCACACCGGAACAACTCGCCGCGTTCGCGACCGGTGACGAGCCCGACAAGCTCCAAGCCCACTACAGCGCGCTCGGCGGCGCCGCCTCCCCACTCGGAAACGTGTCCGGCGGCGAGTACACGGTCGCCGGCGGATGGGCGCAGAACTACGACCACGGCACCATGTACTTCCGGCCCAGCACCGGCGCCTGGTCCGTGCGCGGCGCCATTCTCGGCCACTACCAGAACCTCGGCGGCCCCGGTGGCCTGCTGGGCTTCCCGCTCACGGACGAAACCCCGGTCGACGGCGGCAGCTACAACGATTTCGCCGGTGCCGATAGCGCCTCCATCTACTGGAGCACCGCCACCGGAGCGCGGTCGGTTCACGGCCAGATCCGCAGCACCTGGCTGGCCCGCGGCGGAACCCAGGTCCTCGGCTTTCCCACCACCGACGAGTCGACCACGCCCGACGGAGTGGGCCGGTACAACCACTTCAACGGCGCCGGCGGCGCATCCGTCTACTGGACACCCAGCACCGGCGCCCATTCCGTGCAAGGACAGATCCGGTCCCGCTGGGCCGCACTCGGCTGGGAAACCGGAGCCATGGGCTACCCGGCCACCGACGAGACGGCGGCACCGGACGGTGTCGGCCGCTACAACCACTTCTCCAAAGCCGCGTCCATCTACTGGTCCCCCACCACCGGCGCCTGGTCCGTCTACGGCGCCATCCGCGACACCTGGGCCTCACTGGGCTGGGAACGCAGCGCGCTCGGCTACCCGACCAGCGACGAGTACGCCGTGACCGGCGGGCGGCGCACGAACTTCCAGCACGGCACCATCGCCTGGGACAGCGCGACCGGCCGCACGCAGGTGGCGTATTCGTGATCAGACGCCGGCACGCGTGGCTCCCAGCTCTGCTCCTCGGCGCCATCATCTTCATCGTCGCGGCCCCCGGCGACGCGGAACCGGCCGCGCATGACGCTGGGCTCGTCCAGGACCTGCGCACCGACTCGGTCCGCGGAACAGACGCCGAGGTTACGCAGTTCGCACACTCGATCTGCGCGGCCATAGCCGGCGGCATCACCCCACGCACCATCGTCAGCGAGCTACAGGACCGCGGGTACTCGCCGGTGCAGGCCGTGCGGATCGCGTCCCGTTCGATGAAGGCGTTCTGCCCCCAAACGTCTCAGGAGCCGCTGGGTTCGACGCGGTAGAGCGCATCACCACTGGCCACGACCACGCTCAGTCCCGTCGCACCTGGAGCGGCCACGGCCCGCCAGCCGGGCCACGCCAGATCCGGCCGGGCGACGTTCGTGACACCACCACCGACGATCGTCCCGGCCGCATCGGTCACGAGCACGCAATCCGGAACCTGCCCCTGGACCAGCGCCCAACCCGAGATCACGGTGTCACCCGCCAACACCGAGGTGTCGACGACCCCCTTGGTGGTTCCCGCATCCGCCGGACCGGGCAGCACCGGCACGGCGGTGAGGTCCAGGGACTGGCCGAGCTGATGAGCACAACCGAGGCTGAAATCATCCGTGAACGGATACGCGCCCAACGCCCGCGCGGCCGGTATCGCCGACGGCTCGATCTGCATCGCGGTGAGCGTCTCCCGAGCCTCGACCCGCAACGCCACCGCCGCCAGACCCAGCGACGCATAATTCGCCCGCGCCTGGTCCTGAGTCCCGCCGCCGATCGCATGCGTGACCAGCCCAAGCGTGACCACCGCGGTGACGACATACCGCTGCGGGAGCGCCGGCCGTGCCACGACCACCAGCACCAACAACGCGCACGTCGCCAGCGCGCCAGCCAGACCGTACCGGCCCAACAGCCCCACGTTGCCACCCGCGACCGCTACCGTCGTCGAGCGGCCCAGCGCCACCAATCCGGCCAGCAGCAGTGCATACACCGCCAGGGCGATCCAACCCGCCACCGGCGCGGCCTCCCGGGTCCTGCGGAACGCGGGCAGAGTGAGCAACACCAGCGCCGCAACGGTGGCGCCACCGGCGATCACCGCCACCACCGGCGTGTCCACCGCCCACAACCCGCCCAGCGCCGCACCGAAAACCGACAACCGTCGGTCCGGATCGATCGCCGTCGTCGCCAGCGACTGCGGCCCCGCCGGCTTCGTCAGGAACCACGCCGCCACCACCAGCAGCCCGGCCAGCAACGGGGTGACCACCCGCCCAATCCGCTCGCCCCGCAACCAGGTGGCCACCGCGACCGCGAACCACACCGGCAGCCCCGCGCCGAAGCACAGGCAGGCCACCAACGCCGCACCCCAGGCCCACCACACCTGCCCACGGTGCGCGGCCGCCACCGCCACGACCCCGCAAACGACCGCCGGCACCCAGCTGATGCCGTTCGTGCCCTGCAACCACAGCTCCGCCAGGTGCGAGGACAACAGCAGCCACGCGAATCCGGCCGTCAGGGCGGCCTTGATCACAGGCGGCACTGTGGACGGCACCATCCCCCGGAGCAGAAGCACCGCGCAGGCCAGCAGCAGCACCGTCAGGACAGTCAAAACCCTGTTGTCGCCGCCGAACCACCCCGCATCGGCCCAGAACAGCAATGACGGGACCGCGAAGGGCTGGTCCAGGTGGTAGGTCAGCACCTGCCCCGGCACCAGCGAGCCGTCATCCGAGGTGATCTTCGCGAGCACGTGCCAGTAGTCGAGCAACACGTGCAGCCGCGAGGTACGCGCCGCAGTCCACAACGCCAAGCCGACCGGCACCACCGCGAGCACCGTCAAGACAACGACGGGGACGCGCTTCGTCAACTTGGCCTGTGGTCCGGCGCTCTTGCCGACAACGGCGGCATCCAACCTCACGGTTTGCTCCCGACTTCCGGAGAATGGTCGCGACGAACCCTATCTGCCGCACACGTGGGGCCTGGCGGGACCTGTCGAGCAGACGGCTGCGGGCGCCGTCACCGGATGGCGACGGCGCCCGCGCTCACGACATCGTTACTTTCGGTTTGAGGGCCGCCGGGCGGCGAGGCTGAAGACCGCCACCGCGACGACCGTGTACACCACGGCTGATACCAGGCCGAGGTACCTGAGGACGAGAGCGTTGCCGACTACGACCGCGATGACCAGGGCCACCTTCGCCGCAATCCGGACACCGTGCACTGTCTCCTGCCTCTCGCCTGTCAATACGACGCCCAAATCCCGATGCCGCATCCTACGATGAACCCAATCGGCCCTCCGGCCTTGGCTGCTCGGGCCGCGTTTCGGAGCAGCCATTTCGCCGATGTGTATCCGCCTGGCCCGCCACCGAACAGGCAGCCGCTCACAACCTTCTTAACCACTGACATCGGGATGGGGTTGTATTTCCTGGTCGAGCCTGAGCCAGGGCCGTAAGGGCAACTGAGGTGGTGGCCGCAGTTGTACTTCGTTCGACCGGGCCGTCCTACACGTGAGCAGTACTTGTAGGAGGCCTTGTACGATGCGCGGGTCACGACGTACTTGCGACTGTATCTCGGCTTGGCCCAGCGCCAAGACTTCTTGTAGCTGTAGCGCCACGAGTACTTGTAGCGATACCAGCGGCTCTTGGCTCGGTAACGGGCATGCCCGTCGAGATCGGTGGCGTTCACGGGGTCACCGGCGACGTAGTCGTAGTCGTTGGCGGATCCGTCTTCGACCGGGTCTACGGACAGAAAACGACCCAATGCCGGCAGGTAGGGGCGCGATCCCATCTGCACGATCGCTAGCGCACCGGCATGCTCATAGGGCCGTTGGTGCTGCCCAAGCCATCCGTAGTCAAGCTGCCCAGCCTGGTTGTCTGGCACGTTGTCGTTATCGACGGCCCCGACAGCGGTCAGCGGCTCGCCGAACGGCGTGTACGTGCGCAGATCGCCGACCTTGGCGCCGGTGGCGTTTGTGGTGAGGCTGAGGTCCCCACGGATGGTGGGGTGCCCCCACGTAGTAGTCGTCGGCGTTGTGTCGTTACGCAGGGTGTACAGGACGCCGCCGGGAAGGCTGATCGATCGGGTGAGCAGCTTCTTGGCGGCGTCGAGTGCAAGGTCCGCCGAGTCACCGTCTCCGGTGTAGGAGTAGAGGACATCGGTAACGTCGTCGCCCTGGGTGGCGCCGCGGCGGGTGATGCGATCGGTGGCGTCCCGGACGTAGGCGACGTCGGCGGGGTCGGCGCCGGTGGTGCGAGCCGTGAGGTGTCGGTCCGCGGTGTCCCAGCCGAGGTAGGTTGTCGAGCCTCCGTTGGTGAATGCGGTCGTGTTGCCACGGTTGTCGTAGGTGATGCTGGTGATCGGGTTCGCTCCGGTGGTGGCCAGGATGCGGTCCGCGGCGTCGTAGCAGTAGCCGGTCTCGACTGTTCCGCTCGATGTTTCGTCGAGCAATCGGACGCGGTTGGTGTTCAGGCCGGCGTTCGCCTGTGTCCCGGTCGGGCAAGCAGCCGGGGCCGGTGAGGTGAAATCGTAGGTGTAGTGGTGTCCGGCGACCCAGGCTTGGGTCAGCCGTCCTGCGGCGTCGTAGAGATAGTTGGGGGCGTTGGGTCGTGGGTCGACACCGCCGAGTGCTTCGTCGATGATCGTTCCTGATCTTGTCCGGCCGACCTGCGACACGATCTGGGCGCCGTCACTGGTCGCCCAGGTCAGGGATGTGGCTCGCCCGGCCGGGTCTTTACCGATGGCCGTGAGGGCACTGCCATTGCTGTAGGCGACGGATTTGAGCTCACCAGCCGCGTCATACGACGCGGTGGCCAGAGTCGTCCCTGCCAATGTGAGTGTGAGCAGACGGTTCGCATCGTCATAGGTCATCACCGAGATCTGCGCCGGGTCAGCCGGCGGGACCACCTTCACCTGAACGGAACGACCTGCCTGGTCATAGGTGGTCTCGGTGCGTGTGCCGTGGACGTCGGTGTAGGCCACGACCCGCCCGAGGAGGTCCACCGTGGTGGTAACGACGCCGAACTCGTCCGTGATCGACGTAGTCAGCGGGTCCCCGCCGACGGCGTAGTTCGTTGTCACCGTGCGAGCGCCTGCGGTGGCGTTGGCCGGGTGGGTCTGCTGCACCACCCGGTCACGGGCGTCGTAAGTGGTGCACGACCATTCGCCGCCCGTTGCCTTGGCGATGGTGCGTCCGGACGCGTCGTAGACCTGTTCGTCCACCCGCGGGTTGCCGGACAGGGGCGCTGGGCCGGTGGTCAGCTTCGCCATGCCTCCCTGATTGATCGCCGGGCTTCCCGGAACGCAGGGGTTGGCCCTGGTTTCGGTGTCGCCGTAGAAGGCGTAGGTCGTGGTTGCGCCGCTGGGCATGCTCTTCGACGTGGTGCGCAGGTAGCCCGTCCCGACCGCTTCGTACCCGCTGCGGCTGGTCAAGGCCAGCCCCGAGGGGTCGGTTGTGGTCCCCGCTGGTGCTGAGTAGACGGGGTCAAGTCCGGTAGCCGCGTACTGCGTGCTTTCGGTCTTGTTCGGCACACCATCGGACTCGTCTGTGACTGTCGAAGTGGTCAGGCCGTAGCGAGGTTTGAGTTGGCTGCCGGGCACTGCCTGCTGGACTCCGGAGGGAGTCGTCCAGTGCAGCTCGAGTTGGGCGTTGTTGTCGAACTCGTAGTAGTCGATCCGGATGCGCTTGGCAGCACCAGCCGCAGGACTGTTGACGGTGGCCTGCCTCCAGACTGCGGCGGTGTTGCGCCAGTCGTCGATGATCAGCTGCTCGTCGATCCAGACACGCACACCGTCGTTGGCCAGGACGCGGAGGGTGTAGTTGCCTGCCTGGGGGAACAGGATGTCTCCGGTGGCGCGCAGCGAGTTGTGATCAACGGGGATGCCGGCTGCCGCCCCGGCCAGCGGTGACCACATCGGACGCGCCGTTGACCCGGACGACGGCGCGGCGTCGAGTGCGCAACCGTGACGGTGAGAAGCAGCGTCTGGATCGCATCGCCGCCCGAGAGGGCGCCCGAGCCAGGCTGATCACGGACGTGCAGAACATCACCGAGCCCGCCGTGACCCCGCCAGAGGCCCAGGAAATCTTGGAACAGGCACAGGCGTGGACGGCATGGGGTGCGCTGGCGCTGCACCGTTACCTCGACCAGCATCCCGACGCGCTGCATGTCCCGCCGTCGGACTGTCCGCTGGCGCTGGCCCGGCTTTTGGACCTGCTGGCCGCCGCAGGCCACCCGGTCAACGCACCAGCGTGCTCGATCTGTGGCCGTTCCGATCGACTGCTGGAATGCCGCAGCCCGGACGGTCGATGCTGCAACTGGTGCAAGCACAAGACAAAAGTGCACACCTGCGCTCGGTGCAGGCAGGAGGCCCACGTCGTCACCCGCCGCCCGGAAGGACCGATCTGCCGACGCTGCTACGCCACCGACGAGGACCTGTTCGAAGAGTGCGTCGAGTGCGGGCGTCGCCGCCGACCGACCAAGCGACGAGCCGACGGCGGCGCCTAGTGCGAGTCGTGCGCTCCCAAACTCACCCGCCAATGCAGCCGATGCGGTAATCACCGCCGAACGGCGGCCGTCACGGAAGACGGCCCGGTCTGCCATAGCTGTTACCAGCGTCCGCCACGACGTTGCGGGATCTGCGGACAAATCCGCCCGATCCGCATCCGAGCGGTCGGCGACCTGCCAGACCGGTGCGCTCAGTGCTACCGGCAGACCGGCCGGTGTGTGGTCTGCGGTCGGGTCCGGCCGGGCAGTGGCTTCGGTGGCCGTGGCGGGGCTTTCCATTGCACTGCCTGCCGCCCTCGCCGATCTGGCCAGTGCCATGACTGCGGTCAGACCGCCCAGTTGTATGGAGACTGGCCCCGCGGCTCGGTCTGCTTCCGCTGCGCCTTCCACCACCTGCGCAACCCCGCCCGGTGCCCGCGATGCGCCCTCGTGCGAGTCTTGGTCGGCCGCAGCGACAACAACGAGGACATCTGCGGACCATGCGCAGGATCCACAGTGGACTTCACCTGCCGCGAGTGCGGCCGGCCCGGCAGGCTGCACGCCGACGGCTGCTGCGCCCGCTGCGTCGTCGCCCACCGCGTCCACGACCTGCTCAGCGACCACGATGACGTTGTTGCACAACAACTTCAGCCGCTGGCGCAGGCACTGACTGCCGCCTCGAATGAGTACTCGGTCTTGAACTGGCTCTACTACCACCCAGCGGCAACCTTGCTGGCTGATCTGGCCGCCGCGCCCGTCGAGATCACCCACGCCCTGCTGGACGGCTTGCCGCCCACCCGCAGCACCCGCTACGTCCGCGACGCGCTCATCGCCACTGGCGCCCTGCCCCCACGGGCCGAACACCTCAACCGGTTGGAAGCCTGGGCCGACCGCACGATCGACCGGCTGCCCAAACCTCAGCAGCGGATCATCCGCCCCTTCGCCGAATGGCACGTGATTCGCGACGCCCGCCGACGCGACGCCTGCAACCGATACACCGAGGCCGCCGCAGCCCACGACCGCACCGACATCCGCGCCGCCATCAGGTTCCTGGACTGGCTCGACGCCACCGCAACCACGCTCGACACGCTGGCCCAAGAGCAGCTCGACCACTGGTTGGACACCAACCCGACCCAACGCAGGGAACTCGCCTCCTTTCTGCGCTGGGCCAGCCAGCGCCGACTCACCACCGGGTTGGAGTTCCCAGCCAGTAAGAACAGCTTGCCGATCCACTTTCAGACCGAAGAGCAGTACCGTCGACAACTGCGCCGCTGCCTCAACGACGACAGCCTCCCGCGCGAGGTGTGAATCATCGGAAGCTTGGTCAGACTCTTCGGCCTGCCGATCAGCCGCATCGTCGAGCTCACCGCCGACCGGTTCCACCGCGCCAACGGCGACGCCTACCTCACCATCGGCAACCATCCGGTCTTGCTGCCACCCAAACTGGCGGCGCTGATCGACGAGCACCTCGCCCACCCGCACTACCGGTCCATGGTGCGTCCACCAGACGGTGAGCCACCCCGATACCTGTTGCCCGCCAGCCAGCCCGGCAAGCCACGAAGCGCTCGGACAACGCAGAAACTCCTGCGGCAGCACGGATTGCCTACGCTCGCTGCCCGCAACACCGCCATGATCGAGGCCGTCGGCGAGTTGCCGCCGATCGTGATCGCCGACCTGTTCGGCATCCACCCCGGAACAGCCCACGCCTGGGCCAAGTTCGCCCAAGCCAGCTGGACCGACTACCTCGCTGCCGACCTGACCGCCACCGCCCGAACCAACCAACCGACAGTTAGATGATCTCGAAAGCATCGGAAAATGGACACCTTTGTCGGATGTCAGAATATTGGTACAACGTCGCATGTCGACCCTTCGTCGTCATTTCAGTGGTGTTGAGATGAAGATCAGGCCATACTGTTCTGCGTGGGAGAACAGCAGCCGGCGCTGCCAACCTGGAACGATCTACGTGATGACTCGCCACCTGTCGACTGGTGGGACCTTCAGGAGCCTCAGTTCGGTGAGCAGGTACGTGAGTGGTCGGACATCCTCAACGACGTCTACTGGCGGCCTAGCGAGGACGGTCGTGGCGAGCCCAGCGGCTATGACACGTCCGGTATGCAACGGCTTCGCGGTCTCATCATGGTCCAAGCGGCTGAAACCGAAGCCGTGCTCGGCCGTATTCTGCGCAAGTTGGATCCACAAACAAGTCCTGGGGCACTGACGGCAGGCGCGTTGCTGAAAAAAGTCTGGGAAAAGCTTTCGAACACTGACAAAGTCACTTGGCAGTCACATGTGCGTCAGATACGTAAAGCGCAGAAGAGGCGGAACCATGCTGTCCACAACAGTGTGGACACTGGCTACACCTGGGCTGACTACGCCACCGGCGGTGGCGAATGGGTGCCGGTCATCACCACAATGGGCAACGAATCGTGTGACGGCGGGAATTGAGTCACGATCTGGCGCTTCAGCAGTCATCCACGGTGCTTGCGATCGAAATGCTCCACGGGTTGTCGTGTTCAAATCATAACCCAGATGATGGCTGCCCTGACTGGTGGGAGTAACGGATGTTGAGAGAGCCTGAACGATGATTATCTGTTTGGCGTGGTCCGCGTTTAGCTTTCATCGTCAGGTCGCTCTCTATTCAGTGGCCAATCTCGAACGATACCGCCACCGATACCCGTGAGGCCGACGTTGTGAAAATATCGAGCCATTGGCATTAGGGTGTTGTCATCCTTACCCAACTCCCTCAGTAGAATCGCCAAGAATCGTCCAATTGCGTTTGGTTGGATATCATGTTTAACTGGGTCGGGAGGCGTGTTTCTAAACAGTGGCCCTTCGCCAGGTATGCGCATTGGGCCGTTGTAGCTACTTATCAAGCTTTCTGGCATTACTTCAGGGATTTCCATGCTTGCCAGTGTTAGTTCCCATGTGCCAACGTCAGCTACGCATACAAGGTCCAAGTAGTCGAATGGATTCTGGACAACATCCATACCTATCTGATGCAGCGACAAGCCGATTGGGTGTTGATTTCCATCGACTTTGCCAGCTGGAAATTCTGACGAATGAGCTAGAAGTCCGGAAGTTATTCGATGCTTGACTGAAGGGTCCGAACGCGACAGTGCGTTGAGTGCGGCTGCCTTTTGTAGAGTGCTCCGAACATCCCTGGGTGGAAGGGTGTTTTTGCATTCAAACGCGGCCAGTACGCCTGCGGCAAGGCGCAGTTTGTTACCCAAAAGGCCACGTGGATACTGGGGGCTCAAGACGAACACATCCAGTTGTCCACTTACCTGGCCTGTAGACGAGATTACTCTCCCTTTTGTGACTACATGACAGCCAGCAGGCAGCCATCGCCGCAGCAGTTCAGCCCAGTTTTCCTCACCCTGATCGCCAGCCGTACCAGGGTCTTCGCGCGCCCTCAACCGGATTCGGGCATACTCTGCGGCCATATGATTGCTCATTTGCTGCATAAGGTCGAACAGGTCATGCTGAGGTTTCATGGCAGCAACTAATACCACAACAGGCTTCACTCCCGTCATTGTTCCGCCGACAACCGGTCAAGTAGGAGGCTCTAGGGTGTACCGCTGGCCCTGTTCACAACCGCAAACGCTGTAGCGAGCTGGCGAATAGCGCAGAGTTCGGATACTGCTACTTCACCAGTCATCAGAAGAGGGTCTATCCCGTGATCGGTGTTTCCGGCGGTTCGGTTAGTAGGTTTCGGCTCCCGGCCAGCGGTCACCGAACGTGATGGCGAACGCGTTGATGACTGGCTTCCAGCGCATTGTCCATCGGGCGCGGCCGGTCCCGGTCGGGTCCAGGCTGCGAGTCACAAGATACAGACACTTCATCGCGGCTTGCTCGGTGGGGAAATGTCCACGCGCGCGGATCGCCCGCCGGTAGCGGGCGTTCAGTGATTCGATTGCGTTCGTCGAGCAGATCATGCGCCGAATTTCAACATCGTAGTCCAGGAACGGCACGAATTCTTCCCACGCGTTGCGCCAGAGTCGAACCATCGCACCATATTTCTTGCCCCATTTCTCCTCGAGTTCGTCCAGCGCGGAGAGTGCGGCGCCAGGATTCGGAGCCGTGTAGATAGGTTTGATATCCCGCTTGATCTCGTCCCAGTGCTGCCGCGCTGCCAACCGGAACGTATTGCGGATCAAATGAACGATGCACGTCTGAACAATGGTCTGCGGCCACACGTTCGTGACGGTCTCCGGGAGACCTTTGAGGCCGTCGCAGACGAGGAAG
>NZ_PQHY01000066.1:0-33225 GCF_003385175.1 Amycolatopsis ruanii | reverse complement strand
ACGTCAGATGTGTATAAGATGCAGGGGTGGACTTTAGGGGTGGGGTCTGACAATTCGGGGCGCTTCGTCCTCCGGGCTCAGGAGGCCCTTCGCCCGCCGTCCTCTGTGGACAGTGCGCGTTCCACTGCCGCGCACAGGATGTGGACCGCCACGAGGTGGGCCTCCTGCACGGTGGCCGCGGTGCCGGGCAGGCACAGCGCGTCCTCGACGACGTTGGCCAGCGGGTTCGGGCTCGGCCCGGTCAGCGCCCACACGTTCGCCCCCGCCCGGATGCCCTCTTCGGCCGCTCGCGCCAGGTTGCGGCTGCGCCCGCTCGCCGACAGCAGTACGAGGATGTCGCGCGGGCGGGCGTGCGCCCGCACCTGCCGCGCGAAGACCTCGGCGTGGTCGTACTCGTACTCGTCACCCACCGCCGTGAGGCTGGAGGTGTCGGTGTGCAGGGCGATCGCCGAGAACGGTGGGCGGTCGTCGTGGTAGCGGCCAAGCAGGTCCGCGGTCAGTTGCCGCGCTTCCGCCGCGGACCCGCCGTTGCCCGCCGCGAGCAGGCGGTTGCCCTCGCGCAACCGCTCGGCGAGCACGCGGCCCCAACGCGTGAGGCGCGCCGTCTGCTGACGGAGCGCGCTCAGCGTCTCATCCAGGATGTCCAGGTGTCCGCGCGCCACGTCCGGAAGTGTGGTGGTCGCGCTCATGTGCAGGGGGTTTGCCTGCCGTTCAACGTTTAAACTTCTCCGCCGCCCACGCGGCGGCCAGGCCGACGAGGAGGAACAAGGCCGCGAGCCACGGCAGGAACGGGCCGGGTACCAGCTGGAGCGCGGCCGCGCCCAGCACCCCGGCCAGGGACACCGCGAGGTAGATCGCCGACGCGTTCAGCGACACGACCAGGGACGGCGTCGCCGGTGCGGCGGCGATCAGCTGGTGCTGTTGCGGCACCATCACCGACCACGACGCCAGGCCGTAGGCGATGACGGCGATCAACGCGCCCGCGAACGTGGCCGTCGTCCACGGCATGAGCGCGAAGTCGAGCGCGCCGAGGGCCATCGCGATGGTGATGACCCGCATCGGGCCGAAGCGGTCGGTCCAGCCGCCGGTGACGACGTTGCTGATCGTGCCGGCGACTCCGGCGGCGAACAGGAGGACGGTGAGGCGGACGCCGTCGCCCGCGGTCGCGTGCTCGACGATCACGCTCAGGTAGATCGTGACCAGGTAGATCCCGATGAACATGGCCACGGTCGCGGTGAGGATCAGCGCGATGGTCCGGTCCCGCAGCGGGGCCAGGCGCGCCCGCAGGGTGGTGGCCGGCGGGTTCGGCACCGGCGGCAGCCAGAGCGCGACGCCGGCCCCGGCTACCACGCCGAGCGCGGCGACCAGCCACATCGTCTCGCGCCAGCTCGCGACGGAACCGAGCAGCGTCCCGATCGGCACGCCCAGCGCGGTCGACGACACCAGTCCCAGTGTGACCAGCGACATCGCGCGGCCGCGCCGCTCGGGTGAGGCCAGGGCAGCCGCGGCGGTGGAGGCGGTCGGGGTGATGGCGGCGGCGCCGGCCGCGGCGATCACGCGCGAGGCCAGCGCGAGGCCGTAGTCCGGGGCGAGCGCGGTGATGGCGTTGCCCACTACGAAGACGCCGAGCGCGGCCAGCAGGACGGTGCGCCGCGGCCAGTTCCCGGTCGCGGCGGCGAGCACCGGGGACAGGACGGCGTAGGCGATCGCGAAGACGGACACGAGCTGGCCGGCCTCGCCGACGCTGACGTCCAGCGAGCGGGAGAGTTCGGGCAGGACGCCGTTGACGACGAAGGCGTCCGTGCCGACGGCGAACGTCGCGATAGTCAGGACGCCTATCCGGGGGGACAGGCGTTCGGTGGTGGTGGTGGTGACCATGGGCTCCCCAAACGGTACTGATCGGTTCCGTTTGAACGGTACTGATCGGTTCCGTTTCTCGTCAAGTTCGGATATCGTGGGGGTATGCCGACCCGTGCCCGTGAGCGTCTGGTGGAGACCGCGGAGGACCTGTTCTACGCGGAGGGCATCCGTGCGGTGGGGGTCGAGCGGTTGCTGGAGGAGTCCGGGGTCGGGCGCGCGTCGTTCTACCGGCACTTCGCGAGCAAGGACGACCTGGTCGAGACGGTCCTGAGCGAGCGCGACCGGCAGTGGCGGCAGGCGCTGGCGGAGGGGGTCGCGGCGCGCGGCGACCACCCGCTGGCGGTGTTCGACTTCCTCGCCGAGCGGTTCGCGCGGGCGGACTACCGGGGCTGCGCGTTCATCAACGCGATGGCCGAGCTCGGTGACACGGACACGGCGGTGTACCGGCTGGCGCGGGCGCACAAGGCCGCGGTGACGGACTACCTGGCGGGGCTGCTCGAGAAGGCCGGGTACGCCTCGAGTGCGGCGCTCGCGGCGCAGCTGATGCTGCTGATCGACGGGGCGCTGGTGACGGCGCTACGCGAGCGCAGCGCGGAGCCGGCCCACCGCGCGAAGGCGGTCGCGACGGCGCTGCTGGGGTGATTTTCTGGTGCCGGGTGGCGGCGTCGGAGGCTGTGCGGTGCCGGCTCGCGGGTGAAGGCGGTCGCGACGGCGCTGCTGGGGTAATCTCTGGGGCCGCGTGTGGCGGCGGAGGGCGCTGGGCGGCGCGCCGGTTCGCCGGGTGAGGGCGGTCGCGACTGGGCCGCGCGCTGGCTCCTGGGGTTGGCGAAACGGCCGGCAAGAGCGTCGGGGCGCGGAAGCACCGGCGGGCTCCGAGCCGGTCGGGCGGGTCAGGACTTCACGAGGCGTGCGATGGCGTCGCTGGCCTCGCGGACCTTCACCTCCGCCTCGCGGCCTCCGGCGCGCGCCGCGTCGACCACGCAGCTCGACAGGTGCTCGTCCAGCAGCTCGAGCGAGAACGACTGCAGCGCCTTCGTCGCGGCCGACACCTGCGTCAGGATGTCGATGCAGTACTTGTCCTCTTCGACCATGCGCTGCAGGCCGCGGATCTGGCCCTCGATCCGGCGCAGTCGCTTGAGGTAGGCGTCCTTGTCGCCGCTGTAGCTCGCCATGTCCGCCTCCGCTGTAGGAAAACTCCCGCCATCATACCCGCTCCCCGTATGCGCGCCCTTGCGTCGAACGGAGCCGTCTGCTCATCTGATTACCTGAACAGGTGATGGAGGTTATCCGTGGGTGATCGGACCCCGCTCGGCAGGCGGGAACGGATGTCGGTGGCGGGGATGGCCGGCTTCATCCTCGCGCTCAACGTCGCCGGCTGGGGGGTCCTGCTCCTGCTCGTCGTGCCGCAGCACTTCGCGATCGGCGCATCCGGCGTCTTCGGCGTCGGCCTCGGGGTCACGGCGTTCACCCTCGGCATGCGGCACGCGTTCGACGCCGACCACATCGCGGCGATCGACAACACCACCCGCAAGCTCATCGCCGACGGGCAGCGTCCGCTCACGGTCGGTTTCTGGTTCTCCCTCGGGCATTCCACGATCGTGTTCGGGCTGTGCCTGCTGTTGTCACTCGGCGTGCGCGCGCTGGCCGGCGAGGTCGAGAACGACTCTTCCACCCTGCACGACGTCACCGGGGTGATCGGCCTGTCCGTGTCCGGCGCCTTCCTGTGCCTGCTCGGCGTGATCAACCTGGTCGTCCTGATCGGCATCGTCAAGGTCGCCCGCGACATGCGCCGCGGCCGGTTCGACGAGGCCGAACTCGAGGCCAGGCTCGCCAGCCGCGGCCTGCTCAACCGCATCCTCGGCAAGGCCACCGCCGCCGTGCGCAAGCCGTGGCACATCTACCCGGTAGGGGTACTGTTCGGCCTCGGCTTCGACACCGCGACCGAGGTCGGCCTGCTGGTCCTGGCCGGTGGCGCCGCCGCGTTCGCGCTGCCCTGGTACGCCATCCTCGTGCTGCCGGTCCTGTTCGCGGCCGGCATGACCCTCTTCGACGCCGCCGACGGCTTCTTCATGAACTACGCCTACGGCTGGGCCTTCGCGCGCCCGGTGCGCAAGATCTTCTACAACATCACCGTGACCGCCCTGTCTGTCGTGGTCGCCCTGGTCATCGGCGTGATCGAGCTGATCTCCGTGCTCGTCGACCAGGCCGGGATCACGAGCGGCCTGCTGGCCTGGATCGCCGGGATGAACCTCGACCACGCCGGGTTCGTGATCGTGGGTTTGTTCGTCCTGACCTGGGTAATCGCCTGGGTGGTGTGGCGCTTCGGCCGCATCGAGGAACGCTGGGCGACCCCAGGTACGGGTAGGGGGTATAGTTCCGGGCATGACTGAGACCGTCTACACCGTCACCGGGATGACCTGCCAGCACTGCGTCGCCTCCGTCACCGAGGAGGTCACCAAGATCGAGGGCGTCTCCGACGTCAAGGTCGATCTGCCGACCGGCGCGGTCACCGTGGTGAGCGCCGCGGAGCTGAGCGACGACGCGATCCGCGCCGCCATCGACGAGGCCGGGTACGAGCTCGCCTCCCGGTGACCCGATGACCGCCGCCCCCGAGCGCACCGAGGTCGAACTGGCCATCGGCGGCATGACCTGCGCCGCGTGCGCGAACCGCATCGAGCGCAAGCTGAACAAGCTCGACGGGGTCACCGCCACGGTCAACTACGCCACCGAAAAGGCCACGGTCAGCTTCCCGGCCGGCGTCGAGCCGCAGCAGCTCGTCGACACGGTCGTCGCCGCCGGGTACTCGGCCACGCTGCCGCGGGCCGGCGAGGAGGGCGACGACCACGTCACCGGCCTGCGGGACCGGGTGCTCGCGGCGGCGGTCCTGTCGCTGCCGGTGGTCGTCCTGGCGATGGTCCCGGCCTGGCAGGTCGACTACTGGCAGTGGATCTCCCTGGCGCTGGCGACACCGGTCGTGTTCGGCGCCGGCCTGCCGTTCCACGTGGCGGCGTGGACGAACCTCAAGCACCGCGCCGCGACGATGGACACCCTCATCTCCGTCGGCACCCTCGCGGCCTACCTGTGGTCGGTGTACGCGCTGGTGTTCACCGAGGCCGGGGAGATCGGGCTGCGGCACCCGTTCGAGCTGACCATCGAGCGCGGCAGCGAAAGCCGCATCTACCTCGAGGTCGCCACGGCGGTGACCACGTTCATCCTGGCCGGGCGCTACTTCGAGGCGCGCGCCAAACGCCGGGCCGGCGCCGCCCTGCGTGCGCTGCTGGAGCTGGGGGCCAAGGACGTCGCCGTGCTGCGGGACGGCGCCGAGGTCCGGATCCCGGCGTCGCAGCTGGCGGTGGGGGACCGGTTCGTGGTGCGGCCGGGCGAGAAGATCGCGACCGACGGCGAGGTCGAGGACGGCTCGTCGGCGGTGGACGTGAGCATGCTGACCGGCGAGTCCGTGCCGGTCGAGGTCGGGCGGGGCGACGCGGTCGTCGGCGCCACCGTCAACGCGGGCGGGCGTCTCGTCGTGCGTGCCACCCGCGTCGGGTCGGACACCCAGCTCGCGCAGATGGCGAAGCTCGTGGAGGCGGCGCAGACCGGGAAGGCGCAGGTCCAGCGCCTGGCCGACCGGGTGTCCGGGGTGTTCGTGCCCATCGTGCTGGTGCTCGCGCTGGGCACGCTGATCACCTGGCTCGCCCTCGGCGAATCCACCACCTCGTCCTTCACCGCGGCGGTCGCGGTGCTGATCATCGCCTGCCCGTGCGCGCTGGGGCTCGCCACGCCGACCGCGTTGCTCGTCGGCACCGGCCGGGGCGCGCAGCTCGGGATCCTCATCAAGGGCCCGGAGGCGCTGGAATCCACCCGCCGGATCGACACCGTCGTGCTGGACAAGACCGGCACGGTCACCACCGGCCGCATGTCGCTGGTCGACGTCCGGCTCGCCGACGGCGCGGACCGCGACGAGGTGTTGCGGCTGGCCGGGTCGCTGGAGCACGCCTCCGAGCACCCGATCGCCAAGACCATCGCCGCCGCCGTGGACGAGCACGCGCCCGTGTCGGAGTTCCGCAACGTCGAGGGCCTGGGCGTGCAGGGCGTGGTCGAGGGCCGCACGGTCGTGGCGGGGCGCGCCGCGCTGCTCGCCGAGTGGGGCCTGCGCCTCCCGGAGGCGCTCGCGCGGGCCAAGACCGAGGCGGAGGAGCTGGGCCGCACGGTCGTCGCGGTCGGCTGGGACGGCCAGGTGCGCGCGGTCCTGATGGTGGCCGACACGGTCAAGCCCACCTCCGCCGAGGCGGTCCGCCGGCTCGCGGCGCTCGGGCTGCGGCCGGTGCTGCTGACCGGCGACAACGAGACGGTCGCGAAGGCGGTGGCCCGCGAGGTCGGCATCACCGAGGTGATCGCCGAGGTGCTGCCCGCCGACAAGGTCGACGCCGTGAAACGCCTGCAGGACAAGGGAAACCGGGTCGCGATGGTCGGCGACGGCGTCAACGACGCGGCCGCGCTCGCGCAGGCCGACCTGGGACTGGCGATGGGCACCGGCACCGACGTCGCGATCGAGGCGAGCGACCTGACGCTGGTGCGCGGCGACCTGCGGGCCGCGGCCGACGCGATCCGGCTGGCGCGCCGCACGCTCGGCACCATCAAGGGCAACCTGTTCTGGGCCTTCGCCTACAACGTGGCGGCCCTCCCGCTGGCCGCGCTCGGCCTGCTCAACCCGATGATCGCCGGTGCGGCGATGGCGCTGAGCTCGGTGTTCGTGGTGACCAACTCGCTGCGGCTGCGCGCCTTCTCGTAGCGGAACACAACGTCGCCCGGGCCGACTAGGGTGGTGACCGACCTGGGGGAGGCGTGAATGCCGGACGCGATCGTGATCGGAGGCGGCCAGTCCGGGCTCGCCGCGGCGTACGCGCTGCGGGAGGCCGGGCTGAAGCCGGTGGTGCTGGAGGCGCAGGCGGAGCCAGTCGGATCCTGGCCCCGCTACTACGACAGCCTCACGTTGTTCTCGCCCGCCGGCTACAGTTCCCTGCCTGGCAAACGCTTTCCCGGCGACCCCCGGCACTACCCGGTGCGCGACGAGGTGGTCGCCTACCTGCGCGACTACGCCGCCGGGCTGGACGTGGACATCCGGACCGGGCACCGGGTGGAATCCGTGCGGCGCAACGGGAGTTTCGTCGTGCGCGCGGGGGAGGAGTTCGAGGTGCCGATCGTCATCGCGGCCAGCGGGTGGTTCGGCAAGCCGTACACGCCCGCGTTGCCCGGGCTGGATTCCTTCGCGGGCAAGGTGATCCACGCGGCGGACTACCGGGAGCCGAGCGCGTTCGCCGGGCAGCGGATCGTCGTGGTCGGCGCGGGCAACTCCGGGGTGCAGATCGCCGCCGAGCTGGCCGGGGTCTCGTCGGTGACGCTCGCGACGCGCAAGCCCATCCGGTACGCGCCGCAGCGGCCGCTGGGCAAGGACCTGCAGTTCTGGTTCACCGTCACCGGTGTGGCCGTGCTGCCGCGCCGGATCAAGGGTGAGCCGCCGACCGTTCCGGTGATCGACACCGGTCGCTACCGCCGGCTGATCCGCGCCGGCCGCCCGGACCGCCGTCCGATGTTCACCCGCCTCGACGGCAACCACGTCGTCTGGCCGGACGGCCGCCGCGAACCCGTCGACACGCTCCTGCTCGCCACCGGGTACCGGCCGGACATGCCCTACCTCGCCGGTCTCGGCGCACTGGACGAACGCGGCCTGCCGGAGCACCGGCGCGGCGTGTCCACGTCCGTGCCCGGCCTCGGGTACGTCGGGCTGGAGTGGCAGAGCACGCTGGTGTCCGCCAGCCTGCGCGGCGTCGGCCGTGACGCGCGCTACGTGGTCCGCCGCCTCCGCCGATGAGGTAGAAGGGACGGTGTGACCGATCGAACCGGGGCGCTGTCGGGCGTCGTCATCGCTGATTTCAGCCGCGTGCTCGCCGCGCCGTACGCGACCATGCTGCTCGCCGACCTCGGAGCCGAGGTGATCAAGGTCGAGCGGCCCGGCGCCGGGGACGACACCCGCGCCTGGGGCCCGCCGCACGCCGGCGGGGAGGCCGTGTACTTCCGGTCGGTCAACCGCAACAAGCGCTCGATCACCCTCGACCTCGCCGATCCCGACGACCTGGCCGCCGCGAAGGCGCTGGCGAACCGCGCCGACGTGGTGGTCGAGAACTTCCGCCCGGGCACGATGGCCCGCTACGGCCTGGGCTACGACGACCTCGCCCCGGGCAACCCGGGCCTGGTCTACTGCTCGATCTCCGGGTTCGGCAGCGGCGCCGGCGCGGCCCTGCCCGGCTACGACCTGCTGCTGCAGGCCGTCGGTGGGCTGATGAGCGTCACCGGGCCCGCGCCGGGCGAGCCGACGAAGGTCGGCGTCGCGCTGGTCGACGTCCTGACCGGCCTGCACGCGGCTGTCGGCATCCTGTCCGCGCTGCGCCACCGCGACGCGACCGGCGAGGGGCAGCTGATCGAGGTCAACCTGCTCGGCGCGCTGCTGTCCAGCATGGTCAACCAGAGCGCGAACCACGTGATGGCCGACGTCGTGCCGGGCATCCTCGGCAACCGGCACCCGTCCGTCGCGCCGTACGAGGTGTTCCAGGCCGCCGACCGGCCGATCGTCATCGCGGTCGGCAACGACCGGCAGTTCACGGCGCTCACCGAGGCGCTGGGCGTGCCGGAGCTGGCGACCGACGAGCGGTTCACCACCAACGCCCAGCGGGTCGCGCACGTCGCCGAGCTGGCCGAACTCCTCGGCGCCCGGCTGCGCACCCGGCCCGCGGACGAGTGGTTCGAGCTGCTCACGCCCCTGGGCGTACCGTGCGGCCCGGTCAACGACCTCGCCGAGGCGTTCCAGCTCGCCGACCGGCTCGGGCTCGCGCCGCGCGTCCCGCTGGGCGGGCTGGACGTGGTGCGCAACCCGATCGGGCTGACGAAGACGCCGCCCGCCTACCGCCAGCCGCCACCGAAGCTCGGCGAACACAGCGACGAGATCCGCACCTGGCTGAAGGACGGCGACTAGCGGTTCGGCAGCAGCTCCTGCGCCTTGGTCTTCAGGCCCTGCACCAGGACGTGCCACGCGTCGCGGTCGCCCTTGAGCATCGCCTCGGTCGTGGACTTGATCTGCTCGAACGTCGCGTGCGGCGGGATCGGCGGCACCTCCGGGTCGCAGCGCACGTCGAGCAGCGCCGGGCGGTCCGCGGACAGCACCCGGTCCCACGCCGCGCCCAGCTGGTCCGGCGAGTCCACCGCGACCGCCTCGAAGCCCAGCGAGCGGGCGAACTCGGCGTAGGAGAACTCCGGCAGCGACTGCGACTCCTCGAACTTCGGCGCGCCGCCCATCGCCCGCAGCTCCCACGTGACCTGGTTCAGGTCGTTGTTGTGGAACACGCACACCACCAGCCGCGGGTCCGACCACAGGTGCTGGTAGCGCTGGATGGTGAGCAGCTCGGCCATGCCGTTCATCTGCATCGCGCCGTCGCCCTCGAGCGCGATCACCGGCCGGTCCGGGCAGGCGAACTTCGCGCCGATCGCGTACGGCACGCCTGGCCCCATCGTGGCGAGGGTGCCGGACAGCGTGCCGCGCATCCGCCCGCGCATGCGCAGGTTCCGCGCGTACCAGTTGGTCGACGAACCCGAGTCCGCGGTGACGATCGCGTCCTCCGGGATCCGCTGCGACAGCTCGTGCACCACCCGCATCGGGTTGACCGGGTCCGCGTCGACCATCGCCTGCTGCTCGACCGTCTCCCACCAGGACGTGACGTTCTGCTCGATCTTCTCCCGCCAGGCGCGCTCTTCCTTGCGTCGCACCATCGGCAGCAGCGCGCGCAGCGTGCCCTTCGCCTCGCCGACCAGGTTCACCTCGGTCGGGTACCGCATGCCGATCATGCTGCCGTCGATGTCGATCTGGATCGCGCGCGCCTTGCCGAACTCGGGCAGGAACTGGCTGTACGGGAAGTTCGAGCCGACGATCAGGAGCGTGTCGCAGTCCCGCATCATCTCGTAGCTCGGCCGCGTGCCCAGCAGCCCGATCGAGCCGGTCACGTACGGCAGGTCGTCGGGCAGGACGTCCTTGCCCAGCACCGCCTTCTCGATCCCGGCGGCGGTCAGCTCGGCGATCTCGCGGACCTCGGCCGCAGCGTTGCGCGCGCCCTGCCCGATCAGGATCGCGACCTTCTCGCCCGCGTTGAGGACGTCCGCGGCACGCGCCAGCTCGTCCTCCGGCGGGATGACCACCGGGTGCGGGAAGCCGGGCGGGCTGGACGGCACGTGCTTGAACGCGTGCTTCGGCGCCGAATAGGGCTCTTCCTGCAGGTCGTTCGGGATGATCACGGCCGTCGGCGCGCGCTTGGCCAGCGCGGTGCGGATGGCCCGGTCGAGCGCGTTGGGCAGCTGCTCGGCCACGTTGACCTCGACCAGGTACTCACTGGCCACGTCCTTGAACAGCGGCTGCAGGTCCACCTCCTGCTGGTAGGACCCGCCCATCGCGCTGCGCGCGGTCTGGCCGACGATCGCCACCACCGGGACGTGGTCGAGCTTGGCGTCGTACAGCCCGTTGAGGAGGTGGATGGCTCCCGGCCCCGAGGTCGCCATGCAGACCCCGACGTGCCCGCTGAACTTGGCGTACCCCACCGCCTCGAACGCGGCCATCTCCTCGTGACGGGCCTGGACGAAGCGCGGCTTGTTGTCCGCCTTGCCGAACGCGGCGACGATGCCGTTGATCCCGTCGCCCGGGTAGGCGAACACCTGCTCGACGTCCCACTCCCGCAGGCGCTGCAGCAGGTAGTCGCCGACCGTCTCCGACATGGAAAACTCCTCACGCTCCTCGGCTCAGTCCCACGAGGGACTTACCCGGGGCGCCCCGGCCCGACACCTCCGGCACCGCGGTGCTGATCGCCTGCAGCGGCAGGCCGTCGTAGACCTGCAGGGTTTGCAGGTGGTGCAGCATGATTCCCTCGCGCAGCGCCCACGGGCACACGTCGACCTTGCGGATGTCGAGCGTGTCCATGGTCGCCTTGGCGACGATCGCGCCGGCCAGGATCTGCCGGGCGCGCGGCGCGGACACCCCGCGCAGGCGGGCCCGTTCGGCTGCCGTCATCTCGGCCAGGCGGGGGATCCACGCGTTGAGCGCGTCGACGGTGAGGGTGCGCCGCACGAACGGGCCGCGCCGCTGCGGCGGCGCCCCGGCCAGGCGGGCGAGCTGCTTGAACGTCTTCGACGTGGCGACGGCGCGGGCGGGGACGCCCTCCCATCTCAGCCGGTCGGCGACCTCGCGCAGCATGTCCCGCACGTGCCGCCGCATCGCCTTGACCTGCCGGACCGACGGCGGGTCGTCGGGCAGGAACGTCCGGGTCAGCCGGCCCGCGCCCAGCGGGAGGGACAGGGTGAGCTGCGGTTCGGCGTCGCGGCCGAGAGCGATCTCCAGCGAGCCGCCGCCGATGTCGAGCAGCAGCAGGCGGCCGGCGGACCAGCCGTACCAGCGGTGCGCCGCCGCGTAGGTCAGCCGGGCCTCGTCCTCGCCGGTGAGGAACTGGGGGCGCACGCCGGTGCGCTCCTCGATGCGGTTGATGACCTCGTCCCGGTTGGCCGCGTCCCGGATCGCCGAGGTCGCGAACAGGAACAGCTGCTCGACGCGGTGCAGCCGCGCGGTGGCGAGCGCGGCCTCCACGGCGTCCACCGCCCGGCACACGCCCTCCTCCGCGATCGCCCCGCACTCGTCGATCTGCTCGGCCAGGCGTGTGGGCTCTTTCACAGCCAGCGCCGGTAATGGCGGGGCGCCCGGGTGGGCATCCACGATCTGGAGCTGCGCCGAGTTCGAACCGATGTCGAGCACGCCGAGTCGCATAAGGCCCTGCGTACCCCGTTTAGCCCCGCGTCACACGGCTATCTCCGATCTCATGGAGACGTTCCACTACACCGCGACCGCCGATCTGCCCGCCGATGAGGCGTTCGCGTTCATCTCCGACACACCCAACCTGCCCCGGTTCCTGCCGCAGAACCTGGACGAGGGTTGGTTGCGCACGGACCCGGCGAGCAGGCACCTGGCGTGGGGCACCGAAAGCGAGGGTGACGATTGCGGTGAGTTGCGTGTCCACGAACGCGGTCCCGGGCAGTGCGAGATCGCCATCACGCTGCACACCGACCGCACCGACGGGGACCAGGTGCGCACGGAACTGGCGCAGGCGGTGGCCGCGCTGACCCACCAGGCCAGCGCGGACGCCGACGAGCAGCGCGAGGGCCAGCAGGCGGGCTGGGTCTGAGCCGCGCGTGGTGCTCTAATCGGGCACATGCGCGAACACGTGATCGTGTCGTCCACCACCGACAGCGAGACCACGGCCCGGGAGCTGGCGGCGCAGGCCGTCGAGGCGCGGCTGGGCGCGTGCGCCCAGATCGTGGGCCCGATCCTGAGCGTCTACCGGTGGGACGGCCGGGTGCAGGCCGATCCGGAGTGGCGCGTGGAGATCAAGACCGCGGCCGACCGGGTCGCGGCCCTGGTCGAGCTGATCAAGCAGCAGCACAACTACGAGGTGCCGGAGATCATCGCGACCCCCATCGAGGGCGGCAGCGCGGAGTACCTCGCGTGGCTGGTCGAGGAGACCAGGCCGGTTGATCGTTGACGGGCCGACCGGGGAAACGTAAATTTCTTTCACATGTCGCGTCTGGTCCGGATAGCGCTCGTCGTCCTGTTCTGCCTCGCGTCGGTCCCGGTGACCCCGGCCTCCGCCGAGAGCCGCTTCTACTGGGGAGTGGCCACCGCGGGCTTCCAATCCGAGGGCAGCGCCCCGGACAGCAACTGGTCGCGGTACGTCGCGAAGGGCGGCGTGGACCCGTACGCCAACGCCACCGACTTCCGGCACCGCTACGCCGAGGACATCGGGTTGGCGAAGGACCTCGGCGTCAACACCTTCCGGTTCAGCGTGGAGTGGGCGCGGGTGCAGCCCGCGCCCGGCGTGTGGGACGAAACCGAGCTGGCCTACTACGACGACGTCGTCCGGCACATCCGCGCCGCGGGCATGACCCCGATGATCACGTTGAGCCACTGGGTCTACCCCGGCTGGGTGGCCGACCAGGGTGGGTTCACCGCCGCGAAGACCGTGGACGACTTCCTCGCCTTCACCACGCGTATCGCCGAGCGCTACGACGACGTGCTGTGGGTGACGTTCAACGAGCCGGTCGCGTTCCTCACGCAGGAGCTGAAGATCGGCGCGGTCACCCCGTTCCAGGTCCCCGCCTGGCAGGCCAACGTGGTCCAGGCGCACCGCCGCGCCTACGACGAGATCCACCGGCTCGACCCGTCCGCGCAGGTCACCAGCAACCAGGCCTTCTACGCCGGCTTCAACCCGGTCACCGACCTGGTCGTGATGGACCGGATCACGGACAAGGTCGACTTCGTCGGGCTGGACTACTACTACGGCGTCAGCCTGACCAACCTCACCGCGATCCACGCGGCGTTCGAGCAGTTCTGGAAGGTCAAGCCGCAGCCGGAGGGCATCTACTACGCGCTGCGCTACTACCGCGACCGCTACCCGGACCTGCCGCTGTACATCGTGGAGAACGGACTGCCCACCGACAACGGCCAGCCGCGCGCGGACGGCTACACCCGCGCGGCGTCGATCCAGGACACGCTGTTCTGGGTGCAGCGCGCGAAGGCCGACGGCATGAACGTCATCGGCTACAACCACTGGAGCATCACCGACAACTACGAGTGGGGCAGCTACCGGCCGCGCTTCGGACTGTACGAAGTGGACGCTCTGACCGATCCCGCGCTGACCCGGCGGGCGACCGACGGGGTCGCGGCGTACCGCGACGTGATCGCGCGCGGTGGCGTCGGGCCGTCGTACCGGCTGGTCCAGGGGCCGGCGCTGTGCTCGCTGGTCGATCCGCTGGGCAGCTGCCTGTCGCCGGCCGATCCGTCCGGGCCGCTGGCGCCGCTGGGAACATCCGGCGCCGGTTCG
Source organism: Amycolatopsis ruanii (assembly GCF_003385175.1). Lineage (NCBI taxonomy): Bacteria > Bacillati > Actinomycetota > Actinomycetes > Pseudonocardiales > Pseudonocardiaceae > Amycolatopsis > Amycolatopsis ruanii. The sequence continues at coordinate 19,402 of NZ_PQHY01000066.1, read as the reverse complement.
TAGTTGTCCGGACATGGCGAAGACGTTGCGGTGGGCCCTGCCCGCGCTGCTCGGCGGGGCGGTGGCGGCCCTGTGGGAGATCCCGGTGGCGTTCGGCGGGCGGCCCGATCCCGAGCGCATGCGGCGCTCCCCGCAGTTCCACGACGGCCGGTTCCGCAACCTCGCCCCGCCGCTCGTGCAGCCGGCCCGGGCCCGCGACCTGGTCGGCGAGATGGTGTTCGGCAAGCAGCGGCGCAAGCCGACCGGGCCGGTACCGCTGGTGCGGCCGGGGGCGCCGGCCGATGAGGGGCTGCACATCACCTGGTACGGCCACGCGTCGTCGCTGATCGAGATCGACGGCCGGAAGGTGCTGGTGGACCCGGTGTGGGGCGAGCGGGTGTCGCCGTCCCGGTTCGTCGGCCCGAAGCGCATGCACCGGCCGCCGCACCAGCTGGACGAGCTGCCCGAGCTGGACGTGATCATCGTGTCGCACGACCACTACGACCACCTCGACCGGCCGACGGTGGTGCGGCTGGCGAAGACGCAGCGCGCGCCGTTCGTGGTCCCGCTCGGGGTGGGCGCGCACCTGCGCCGGTGGCGGATCCCGGCGGAGCGGATCATCGAACTGGACTGGGACGAGTCGGTGTCGGTGGGCGGGGTCGACGTGACCGCGTCGGCCGCCCAGCACTTCTCCGGCCGGGCGTTCACGCGGAACAACACGCTGTGGGCGTCGTGGATCGTGGCGCGGTCCGGGCGGAAGGTGTTCTACACGGCGGACTCGGGCTACTTCGAGGGCTACCGCGCGATCGGGGAGAAGTACGGCCCGTTCGACGCGGCGCTGGTGCAGATCGGCGCGTACCACCCGGCGTGGCCGGACATCCACATGACGCCGGAGGAGGGAGTCGCCGCCCACCTCGACGTGCGGGGCGGGCTGCTGATCCCGGTGCACTGGGGCACGTTCCGCCTGGCGATGCACGGCTGGAGCGAGCCGGCCGAGCGAGCCTGGCGCGAATCGAAGGCACACGACGTGGCGCTGGCGATCCCCCGCCCCGGTGAGCGGATCGACGTGGACAACCCAAAGCCCATCGACCCGTGGTGGCAGCCGATCGGATAGCGCGCCGGCGCCGATCTGCACACCCGAGCTGGGTGGTCATCCCGTCGCCTGACACGTGACGATCACCTTGAGCCAGGGCCGCAACCCAGGCCGCCCACCGGCGGCCGACCATGCCAACCTTGCGGCCCTGGCTCAAGGTGATACACACAAAACCGGAAGGCGACGGGATGACCACCCAGCGACCACCTGCCCGAGGTGAGCCGACAACGGTCCCCCGTCATCCCGGAGCCTGCCCGTCCGGCGAGGACATCTTTTGATCTTTAAACCGCCGCCCAACACGGCGACGCGCCCAGCGGCCCCGATCAGCTCGGCCGCACGCGGGTCAGCCCCACCCGGTCCGCCGCGCGGCGGATCTTGAAGAACGTGTTCCGGAACCACGCCATCAGCGTGGCCCGCGCGTCCGGATCGAGCTGCTGCTCCCCGGCGGCCTTCACGGCCTTGTAGTGGTCGATCAGCGTGTGCAGCCACGCGTCCACGTCCCGGACGCTCTCCAGCTGCACCACGCCCCCGGTGTCCGGCAGCCGCCGCAGGAACTCCTCGTGCGTGTTGCGGACCCAGTGCGACAGCTTGAGGTCGATCTCCGGGATCACCACCGGCGGGTCCAGCTCGAACGCCAGCCGCGACCGCCACCCGAGCAGCTCCCGCTCCACCGGGTGGTCCCAGCGGCCCGGGCGGCCCAGCTGGTGACCGGCGATGCGCCGCTCGGCGAACCACAGGAAGTCCTCGGAACCCCGCCGCAGGGTGCTGATCATCGACGGCGCGAGCGCGCCGATCACGGTCCGATCGACGACGTCCCACGTCGTGCCGCCCGCGAACGGGCTGTCGATCTTGAGGGTCTTCACGGTCCGCACCCTGAATTACTGCCCTATCTTCCCGTTCGTCCGCAACCCGCCATCGGTGTGCTTTACCTCATGCCGAGCCTGCGGTCCAGGCTGATTTCGATCACGACCCGCTCCGGGTTCGGCTTCGGCTGGCGGTGATACCGCACGGCGTAACGGTTTTCCGCGTCCGCCACCGACTCCGGATCCTCCCGGACCACCGCCGATCCCTCCAAACTCGACCAACGGCGACCGTCCACCTGGCTCACCACGACACGCGCGGGTTGCCCGGCACGCACGTTGCGTGCCTTGACGCTGCCGCGGCCGCAGATCACCCGCGCCGTGGTGAAGTCCTCGTCCACGGTGACCCCGACCGGCACGACGTGCGGTTTCCCGTCCGGACGCAGGGTCGTGAGCATGCACAGGTGCCGCTCGGCCCAGAACGCCCGCAGCTCGTCGCTGGGCGCCTCGGTGGTCGTGATCATGCGCGTCCCTTCGCGTCGGTCGGCGTCCATCTTGCCAAGATCTTCCGCATGATGGGCTCCACCCACGCGCTCACCGGCTGGTGCGCCGGCCTCGCGCTCGCCCCGGCCATCGGCGCCGGCTCCGTGCACCAGGCGCTGGCGTTCGCCGCGACGACCGCCGGTTTCGCGTTGCTGCCGGACCTCGACCACCCGCACGCCCGCGCCTCCAAGCTGCTCGGGCCGATCACCGGCCTGGTGTGCTGGCTGCTCCGGCACACCTCGGCCGCGCTGTACAAGGTCACCAAGGGCCCGCGCGACGAGCGGGGCCGGGGCAGCCACCGGCACCTGTCGCACACGCTGCTGTTCGCGATCGGCCTGGGCGCGGCGACGACGTACGGCACCCGGGCCGGCGGCTGGTACGTCGTGGCCGGGGTGGTGCTGTTCGCGTTGCTGCTCGCCGCGGACGCGCTGGGGGACTGGTTGCTGCTGGTCGCCGGTGGCGGGGTGCTGTGGTGGGCGCTGACGGCCAGCGCCGCGGCCGAGTTGTCGCAGCTCACCGGCTGGCTGGGGATCGCGGTCGCGGTGGGCTGTTTCGTGCACTGCCTCGGCGACGCGCTCACCGAATCCGGCTGCCCGTTCCTGTTCCCGGTGCCGATCGCCGGCGAGACCTGGTACGAGCTGCGGCCGCCGGCGTTCCTGCGCTTCCGCACCGGCAAGGGCGTGGAGAAGTTCCTGATCGTGCCGGTCTTCACCGTGCTGGCGGTGCTGCTGGTGCCCGGCGCGTGGGCCGGTCTGGTCGGGTTGTTCGCCGAACCCACGGTGGCCGCGGGCGGCTAGAATCGGACACGATGACGACCCCCGCGAGCCGCACCGGACTGCGCGCCGACGCGCGCCGCAACCGCGCCCGTGTCCTGGCCGCGGCGCAGGAGGCGTTCGCGGACGAGGGCCCGTCGGTGCCGCTGGACGAGATCGCGCGCCGGGCCGGGGTCGGCGCGGGCACGGTCTACCGGCATTTCCCCAGCAAGGAGCTGCTGTTCGAGGCGGTCGTGCTGGACCGCATCGAGTGGCTGGCCGCTCAGGCGAAGGAGCGGCTCGAGGCGGCCGACCCGGGCGCGGTGTTCTTCGAGTTCTTCGACGTGGTGGCCGAGCAGGCGCTGCTGAACAAGGCCCTGTGCGACGCGCTGGAGGCGAGCACCGGACTGCCGTTCAAAGCCGCCGCCGAGGAACGCGCCGAGTTCGGCGCCGCGTTCCCCGACCTGCTGCGCCGGGCGCAGGCCGCGGGCGCCGTCCGGGCCGACGTCGAACCCGGCGACCTGACCGCCCTGCTCGCGGGCTACCTCGCGATCCAGCGGCAGGCCCCGCCGGGACGGCAGCTGGCGAAGATCATCGCCGACGGCCTGCGCGCCTAACGCCGCACCGCGAGTTCACCCAGTTCCGACCAGTCGTCCTGGGGCACCTCGAAGTTGACGACCCGCGGGGTCTCCGCCAGGTGCGGCGGCAGGGTCTGCTGCGCGGTCTTGAAGTGGTCGGACTGGACGTGCGCCGCGCCCGCCTCACCGTCGCGGAAGGCTTCCACCAGCACGTACTCGGTTGGGTCCTCGACGCTGCGGGACCAGTCGAACCACAGGCAGCCCGGCTCGGCGCGGGTGGCGAGCGTGAAGTCCCGCGCGATCGCGGGCCAGTCGTCGGCGTACTGGGGCAGGATGCGGAACTTCGCGGTGATGAAAATCATGGCTCCACCGTAGGGCCGCGGGGCCGCGCCCACACCGGATGCGGCCCCGCGCCGGGTCACGGCGTGACGCCGAACTGGTTCGCCAGGTCCGTCAGCATCGCCGACGCGCCCTGCAGGCTCACCGCGGTGAACCAGGTCGTGTCGCTGACCTCGACGATCTTGCCCTTGAGCGTCGCCCACAGCGGGTTGGCCTGGAACTTCGCCTTCGGGTCCTCCGCCGTCTTCGTCTCGTCGGAGTACGACGACACGAAGATGATGTCCGCGTCCAGCTTCGCGATGTCCTCCTGGCTGAGGTTCACCGAGATCTTGTCGGTGGCGTCCGGCTGGCCGGCGGGCCGGGACAGCTTCGCGTCGGCCATCACGATCCCGGGGTAGGACGCGCTGCTGTAGAGCCGCACGGTCGGCTCGCCCTCGACGAACCGCACGATCGACACCGTCGGCGCCCGGCCGAGCTTCGCCGCGATCTCCTGGCCGATCCGCTGCGCCCGCTGCTCGTAGGCGCCGATCTTCTGCTCGGCCAGCGACTCCTTGCCGAGGACCTGCCCGAGCAGGCGGATGTTGTCCTTCCAGACCGCGCCGGTCGTCGTGGAGAAGACCGTCGGGGCGACCCCGGTGAACTGCTCGTAGTACTTCTCGTGCCGCACCTTCGCCGACACGATCACGTCCGGCTTGATGTCGTAGAGCTGCTCGACGTCCGGGCTCTCCAGCGGGCCGACCACCTTGGCGCCCGCGCCGAACCGGCGGTCGTCGCCGAGGTAGTCGGGCAGCTGGTCGAAGTTGCGGTACTTCGTGTACGCCACGACCTGGGCTTCGAGCGCGAGCGCGGCGTCCACGTAGCTGGTGTCGAGCGCGGCCACGGTCTTCGGCTGCGTCTCCAGCACGGTCGAACCCATCGCGTGCTGGATGGTGCGCGGATAGCCGGCCTGGTCCGTCCCGCCCTGCTGCGCGGCTTCGTCGGTGCCGCCACCGCACGCCGTGAGGGTCAGGCACGCGGTCACGGCCAGCGTCAGTGCTGCTCGCCACGGTCTCGTCATCGGGATCTCTCTTTCGGTTAGCCTTGCCTAAGCGGAGCATAGGATGCGGTTTGTCCCGTTTGGAAGCGCGAGTTGGATAGGCGACATCAGTGACGGTGGTGGCGACAGCCCGGCCACGGACGCGCAGGCAGCGTCGTCTCGCCGGTATCGGCGGGCTCGCCGTTCTGCTGGCCCTGATCTGCGCGGCGAGTGTCGCGCTGGGTACGAAGTCGATCCCGCTCGGTGAGGTGTGGACGGCGCTCACCCAGCCGTCCGGGTCCGAATCGGACATCATCGTCCGGTCGCTGCGGGTGCCGCGCACGGTGCTGGGCCTGCTCGTCGGGCTCGCGATCGGTGTCGCCGGCGCGCTCATGCAGGGCCACACGCGCAACCCGCTCGCCGATCCCGGCTTGCTCGGCGTCACGCACGGCGCGGCGCTGGCGGTGGTGTTCGCGGTCGTCGTGCTCGGGGTCGACGGGCTCTACGGGTTCATCTGGTTCGGCTTCGCCGGCGCGCTGCTGGCCAGCGTCGCGGTGTTCCTGCTCGGCGCGGTCGGCGGCAAGGGCGCGACGCCGGTGACGCTCGCGCTGGCCGGGGCGGCGGTGAGCGCCCTGCTGCACGGGCTGGTGTCGGCGATCATCCTCGGCGACGAGCGCGGCATGGACACCTACCGGTTCTGGCGCGTCGGGTCGATCGCCGGGCGCGACTTCGCGATCACCGGTCAGATCGCGCCGTTCCTGGTGCTCGGCCTGCTGCTCGCGCTGGTCAACACGCCCGGCCTGAACACGCTGGCGCTGGGCGAGGACGTCGCGACCGCTCTCGGGCAGCGGGTGCTGCGCACGCGGGTCCTCGGCGTCGCCGCGATCACGCTGCTCACCGGGTCGGCGGTGGCCGCGTGCGGGCCGATCGCGTTCCTCGGGCTCGTCGTGCCGCACCTCGCCCGCGCCATCACCGGCCCGGACTACCGCTGGCTGGTGCCGGTGGCCGGGCTGCTCGGCGCGGTGCTGCTGCTGACGGCGGACGTGCTCGGGCGCGTGCTGACGGGCGACAACTTCGAGGTCGGCATCCTGCTCGCGATTCTCGGGGCGCCGGTGTTCATCGTGCTGGTGCGGCGGCGGGGGCTGAGCAAGATATGACTCGCAAGGTGCTGGCCGCCGGGCCGGTGGCGTGGACGGTCAAGCCGCGGGTGATCGCGGTCGTGGTCGTCGCGGCGGTGCTGCTGGTGCTGGTCGCCGCGATCAACATCGGGATGGGCAGCTCCCGCATCGGGATCTGGAACGTGCTGGAGACCCTGCTCGGCGGCGGCACCCGGCGGGAACGCGGGATCATCTTCGACCTGCGCCTGCCGCGCACGCTCGCCGGTGTGCTGGTTGGCGCCGCGCTCGGGCTGTCCGGCGCGCTGTTCCAGTCGGTCGCGCGGAATCCCCTGGCCAGCCCGGACATCCTGGGCATCACGTGGGGCGCGGGGGTCGGCGCGGTCACCGCGATCGTCGCCGGCGGGTACCGCGGCCAGGTCAGCGGCATGGTGAGCGCGCTCGGCGTGCCGGTCGCCGGGTTGATCGGCGGGCTGCTGGCGGGCGTGCTGCTGTACGCGTTGTCGTGGCGGCGCGGTATCGACGGCTACCGGATGGTGCTGATCGGCATCGGGTTGTGGGCGATCAGCTACAACATCGTGAACTGGCTGCTGGCCGCCGGGGACGTGAACGACGCGGCGCGCGCGACGACGTGGCTGGTCGGCAACCTGGCCGACGTCGGGTGGGACTCGGTGGGGCCGGTCGCGATCGCGCTGGCCGTGCTGGTGCCGATCACGCTGGTCTGCGGGCGGACGGTCGGCGGGCTGCAGTTCGGCGACGACACCGCGCGGGGACTCGGCATCCGGGTCGACGGTGCTCGCGGGGCGTTGTTGTTGCTGGCGGCCGCGCTGGCCGCGATCGCCACCGCCGCGGCGGGGCCGATCACGTTCGTCGCGCTGGCGACGCCGCAGATCGCGGTGCGGCTGGCGAAGACCGCGCAGCCGCCGCTGGTCGGGTCGATGGTGCTGGGGGCGTTGCTGACCGTGGGTGCGGACCTGCTGACCCGGCTGTTGCTGCCGGATCTGCCGGTCGGGGTGCTGACCGCGATCCTCGGGGCGCCCTACCTGATCTTCCTGTTCGTCCGGAGCCGCCGGGAGGCACGAGCATGACGTCACGACTGCGAGCCGAGGGCCTGAAGCTGGGGTACGGCGAGCGGGTGGTGGTCGACGGTCTGGACCTGGATGTGCTGGACGGCACGATCACCGCGATCATCGGCCCGAACGGTTGCGGCAAGTCGACGTTGCTGCGGGCGCTGGCGCGGCTGCTGGCGCCGCTGGAGGGCGCGGTGCTGCTGGACGGCGAGCGGATCGACAAGCTGCCCACCCGCGAGGTGGCGAAGGTGGTCGGGCTGCTGCCGCAGTCACCGGTCGCGCCCGAGGGGCTGACGGTCGGTGATCTGGTGGCGCGCGGGCGGCACCCGCACCAGCGCTGGTACCGGCAGTGGTCGTCGTCGGACGAGGACGCGATCGCCAATGCTCTGCGGCTCACGGGGATGGACGTGCTGGCGGACCGGGTGGTCGACGAACTGTCCGGCGGGCAGCGGCAGCGCGCGTGGATCTCGATGACGCTCGCGCAGGAGACCGGGCTGTTGCTGCTGGACGAGCCGATCACCTACCTCGATCTGGCCCACCAGATCGACGTGCTGGACCTGGTGCACCGCCTGCACCGCGACCGCGGCACGACGGTCGTGATGGTCCTGCATGATTTGAACTTGGCCGCCCGCTACGCCGACACACTGGTGGCAATGCGCGACGGGCGGATCATCGCGCAGGGCCCGCCGTCGACGGTGCTGACGGAGCCGCTGCTGGACGAGATCTTCGGCCTGACGGCAAAGGTCCTGCCCGACCCGGTCTCCGGAACACCGCTGGTGGTGCCGATCAGCGCCCACCTCCAAGACGGCGGCGGGGACTGAGGCACCCCCGGGGCGGGACAGGCACAGGACTGAAGCACCGCCCCCCGGGCGGTGCTGGTTGCGTGGCCACCGCATTGGCCGCGCCGACTGCCACGATGGCGCCGTGGGCGCCGTGTCGGCGGGTGCGGACGGCGGGTTTGGCCCGCACCGGGGGCGGTGTTGGCTGGCGCCCGCGCCGGGTTGCCGCTGCGGGCACTGTGTTTGCCGCCGCAGGCGTCGGGTTCCGCGTTGGCCGATTTTCGGGCGTTCGTCGGTGTGGGTGCTCGGGCGGTCTTCCGAAAAGTCGGCCCCTTCGCGGGCCCGGCTGTGTTGTAGTGGCGGTATGTCGACTTCCGCTCTGTTCGCCTACGTCCTCGTCGCGCTCGTGGGCGTTATGACGCCCGGTCTCGACACGATGTTGATGCTCCGCCACACCCTGCTCGGCGGTCGGCGGGCCGGCTTCCGGGCGCTGACCGGCATCAACCTCGGCTGCCTGGTGTGGGGGACGGCGAGCATCGCGGGCCTGACCGCGCTGCTGACCGCCTCCCGCATCGCCTACGACGTCGTGCGGATCGTCGGTGCGGCCTACCTGATCTGGCTCGGCGCGTCCGCGCTGTGGAAGAGCTTCCGCCGCCACCAGGCGCCCCCGGAGATCGGCGTCGAGCCGGGACGTGGTGCCCTCCGCGCCGGGCTCGTGACGAACCTGCTCAACCCGAAGGTCGGCGTGTTCTACCTGAGCCTGCTGCCGCAGTTCCTGCCCGCCGGGTCCGGGCAGGCGGCCTGGGGCGCCCTGCTCGTCCTCATCCACGTGTCGATCGGCTGGCTGTGGATGGGCACGGTCCTCCTGCTGGCGGCCCAGGCCCGCCGGTTCCTGTTGCGCGACGCGGTGCGGCGGTGGCTCGACCGTCTCACCGCGACAGTCCTCATCGGACTCGGACTGCGGATCGCTACGGAGTCCCGCTGAGCGACAGCGCCATGTACTTCACGTCGAGGTACTCCTCGATACCCTCGGCGCCGCCCTCGCGGCCGAACCCGGACGCCTTCACGCCACCGAAGGGCGCCGACGCGTTCGACACCAGCCCGGTGTTGAGCCCGACCATCCCGGTCGCCATCCGCTCGCCGACGCGGATGGCGCGGTCCAGGTCGCGCGTGAACACGTAGGCCACCAGGCCGAACTCGGTGTCGTTGGCGAGCCGGACCGCCTCGTCCTCGTCCTCGAACGTGGTCACCGGCGCCACCGGGCCGAACACCTCCTCACGCAGGATGCGGGCGTCCGGCGGGACGTCGGTGAGCACGGTCGGCGCGTAGAAGAAGCCGTCACCGTCCAGCGGCTTGCCGCCGGTGGTCGCGTGCGCGCCGCGGGACAGCGCGTCGTCGACCAGCTCGATCACCTTGTCCCGCTGCTCGGCGCTGATCAGCGGCCCGACCTTCACCCCGTCCTCGGTGCCGTGCCCGACCTTCAGCGACGACATCGCCTCGGTCAGCTGCCGCACGAACTCCCCGGCGACCGACGAGTGCACGTGGAACCGGTTCGCCGCCACGCACGACTCACCGTTGTTGCGCATCTTCGCGGTGACCGCGCCCTTGACCGCCGCGTCCAGGTCAGCGTCCTCGAACATCAGGAACGGCGCGTTGCCGCCCAGCTCCATGGACATCCGCTGCAGGTTGGGCGCGCACTGCTCGACCAGCTTGCGCCCGACCTCGGTGGACCCGGTGAAGGACAGCTTCCGGATCCGCGGGTCGGCCAGGGCCGGGTTCACGACCCGGCTCGCCGACGTGCTCGGCAGCACGCTCAGCACCCCGTCCGGCAGCCCGGCTTCCTTGAGCAGGCCGGCGAGGTTCAGCATCGACAACGGCGTCAGCTGCGCCGGCTTGACGATCATGGTGCAGCCCGCGGCGATGGCCGGCCCGATCTTGCGGGTGCCCATCGCGAGCGGGAAGTTCCACGGCGTCACCAGGATGCACGGCCCCACCGGGTGCTTCGACACGAGCACGCGCCCACCACCGGCCGGGCTGCGCGCGTACCGCCCGTCGATGCGCACGGCCTCCTCGGCGAACCACCGGAAGAACTCGGCGGCGTAAGTGACTTCGGCCTTCGACTCCTCCAGACTCTTGCCCATCTCCAGCGTCATCAACCGGGCCAGCTCGTCGGCGCGGTCGGTCATCAGCTGCCACGCGCGGCGCAGGATCTCGCCCCGCTCGCGCGGCGGTGTCGCGGCCCACTCCTCCTGCTTCGCGACGGCTGCCTCGATGGCCTCGCCGACATCGGCGTCCTGCGCGTCGGAGACCTCGCAGAGCTGCTGCTCGGTCCCCGGATCGTGCACACCGAAGCGGCTGCCGTCCGCGGCGTCACGCCACCGACCGGCGAGGAAGAGCTGACGCGGTACTCCATCGAGGGTCATGCGCCGTGACTACCCGTGCGCACCTCCTCGTATGCCTCGGGCAACTGCCGCATCCGGCGCAACGGCGAGCAGACCAGCCACAACGCCGACACCGCCACGCCCGCTCCGGCCAGCCACAACGTCCCCCGCAGTCCGGCCACGCTCGCCAGCACCCCGGCGAGCGCGCTCCCGACCGGCCCCGGCGCGAAGTACAGGAACGCGGAGGTGGCCGCCACCCTGCTCTGCAGCCGCTCGGGCGTCACCGCCTGCCGGTAGCTGACCTGGTGCACGTTGAGCACCACGATGCTCACCCCGGTCAGGAAGTTGCCGACGGGATACCACGCCATGCCCCAGCCCGGCGTGGTCAACGGGATCATCAGGTATCCCGCGCCCCACACCAGCGCGCTGATCCACATCAGCCGCGCCTCGCCGAGCCACCTGCCGAGCCGGCGCGTCACGGCCGAACCGAGCAGCGCCCCGGTCAGCCCGCCCGCCTGCAGCAACCCGATCATGCCGGGCGACAGGTGCACCTCGCGCAGCAGGAACAGCGCCGCCACCGTGATCTGGAACTGCTGGCACACGCTGACGCCCGTCGTGTACCCCGATCGCGCACAGTGCCGGGAAGACGGACCGGAGCCCGTCGCCGATCTCCGGCGGGCAACGCGCGGCTGCAGGCGAACGTCTCGGTCGCGGCGGTGGCCGTGACCGGCCGGTCGGAGCAGCTGGTGCGGCTGTTCGGCGAGTGAGCGGCGGTGAGCTTCCTGGAATCGGCGGTTTGGCCGAAGCGGGTGTCGGCGAATCGAACGCCGCGGCGAGTGGTACCGAACCGAACGCCATCGCGCGGCCCAGGTCGGCCGCCACCAGCACGCGCCGCTTGCGCATTCGGTTCGTCCACGCGCCCACCTGCAACGCCAGCAGCAGGTACGCCAGCGTCTCCAGCGTCCGCAGCACGGACACCTGCACCGCCGTCGCCTGCAGCGTGATCGCCGCCAGCAACGGCACCGCGAGCAGGTTGATCCGGTCGCCGAACTGGCTCAGCGCATCGGCCAGCCACAGACGCCGGAAATCCCCGTGCCCCAACAACCCCCATCGCATGGTCCCCCCTCGGTCCCGCCAGATGAACAACGTTAGCGAGGGGTACCGACAAAAAATGAGCGGCAGAGCCCGGACCCCCCGACGAGTCCGGGCGCTGCCACTCGGATGACCCGGGATTACCCGATGTCCCGCCGCTGAAACCGCGCCAGACCCGTGGCAAGCGCGACCGCCGCGATGCCGAGCAGCCACGCGAACGGCGTGACCACGAACTCCGCGCTCGGCAGCTTCGGGACGTGCGTGAACGGCGAGATGTCCAGCACCACCTGCGGCGCCTGCACGACCGGCCCGAACAGCGACAGCAGGAGGAACACCGCGGCCACGCCCCACGCCGCCGTCGCGAGCTTCGGCGCGAACCCGAACACCACCACGGCGATCCCGACGACCACCCACACCGCGGGCGCCTGCGCGACCGTCGCGCCGAGCACCGCGGGCACCTGGCCGCTCACGTCACCGACCCGCAACCCGTGCAGCAGCCCGGCGAACAGGCCCGACACGACCAGCAGCAGAGCCGTCCCCAGCAGTGAGAACACCAGGTGGCTCCCGGCCCACTGCAGCCGTCGCACCCGAGTCGCCAGCAGCGGTTCCAGCCGCAGCGCGGTCTCCTCCGACCGCATCCGCAGCGTCGCCTGCACCGCGTACATCGAGGCGACCATCCCGAAGATCCCGGCGATCATCGCGAGGAACGTGTCGACCAGGTTCTGCGCGCCGCCCAACCGCTCGAACGCCTGCTGGGCCTGCGCGCTCTCCCCGACGAGGTCGCCGATGCCGGCGGCCAGCGAGCCGAACATCGCCCCCAGCACCGCGAACCCGGCGGTCCACCCGATCAGCACGCCCCGGTGCAGCCGCCACGCCAGCGCGAACGGCGACCGCAGCCCGGGCGCCGCCACCGGAGGTCCCGGGCGCGCCGGGAAGATGCCCATCCCGACGTCCCGCCGCGGCAGCAGCCGGTAGGCCACCGTCCCCAGCACGACTGCCACGGCGACGAGCAGCAGCGCGACGGCCCACCGGTCCCCGGCGAACGGCCGCGTCTGCGTCGCCCACCCGAGCGGTGACAGCCACGACAGCCACGACACGTCCGTCGCCGAGTCGCCGACCGCGCGGAGCAGGAAGGCGAACCCGAGCACCGCGGAGGCGATGCCGTTGGCGGTGCGCGAGTACTCGGCCAGCTGGGCGGCGATCGCGGCGACCGCGGCGAACACGAGCCCGGTCAGCGTGGTCGTGAGCCCGAACGCCACGGAACCGCCCGCCGGCAGGCCGGCCCCGATCAGGCCCAGCGCCGCCAGCACCGTGGTGGCCGCCGCGCCGATGCCCGCGGTGATCAACCCGGCGGTCAGTGCGGCGTAGCGCCCGGTGACGGTCGAGGACAGCAGCTCCTGCCGCCCGGTGTCCTCCTCCTGACGGGTGTGCCGCGTGACGGTGAAGATGCAGGCCAGCGCCGTGAACAGGGGCAGGAACACGCCGAAGCGCCAGGCCGTGAACCCGCCCGCGGTGGACAGGTCGAACGGCGGCCCGTAGAGCAGGGTGATCGACGGGTTCGCGCTCATCCCCGTCGTCAGCGACGCCCGGCTGGCCGCGTCCGGATACAGCTGTTCGTAGGCGCCGGCGCTGCTCGCCGGCAGGATCCCGATCACCAGCGCCCACAGCGGCAGCACGATCCGGTCCCGCCGCACCGCGAGGCGGACCAGGTGCCGGGTGCCCACCAGCGCGGTCACCGGGCGCTCGCTTCGGTCGTGTAGTGGCGCAGGAACAGCTCCTCCAGCGTCGGCGGCTGGCTGGTCAGGCTGCGCACGCCGACCTCGGTGAGCTTGCGCAGCACCTGGTCCAGCGACTGGGTCTCGACGTCGAAGCGGACGCGGTTGCCGTCGACCTTGAGGTCGTGCACCTCGGACAGCGAGCTGAGCCCGTTCGGGTGACCGGCCAGCTCCGCCACGATCGAGGTCCGGGTGAGGTGCCGCAGTTCGTTCAGGGTGCCGGTCTCGACCGCGTGCCCGTTGCGGATGATGCTGACCCGGTCGCACAGGGCCTCGACCTCGGCGAGGATGTGGCTGGACAGCAGCACCGTGCGCCCCTTGTCGCGCTCCTCCTGGATCGCGTACTGGAAGGTGGCCTCCATCAGCGGGTCGAGGCCGGAGGTCGGTTCGTCGAGGATCAGCAGCTCGACGTCGGAGGACAGGGCCGCGACGATCGCGACCTTCTGCCGGTTGCCCTTGGAGTAGGTGCGGCCCTTCTTCTTCGGATCGAGGTCGAACCGTTCGATCAGCTCGTCGCGGCGGCGCTTGTCGAGACCGCCGCGCAGCCGGCCGAGCAGGTCGATGACTTCGCCGCCGGAGAGGTTGGGCCAGAGGTTGACGTCTCCGGGGACGTAGGCGAGCCGTCGGTGCAGGCTCGCCGCGTCGCGCCACGGGTCGCCGCCGAGCAGGCGGGCGGTGCCCCGGTCCGCGCGCAGCAGACCGAGCAGGACGCGGATGGTGGTGGACTTCCCGGCCCCGTTCGGGCCCAGGAAGCCGTGCACTTCTCCGGTCTTGACCTGCAGGTTCAGGTCGTCGAGGGCCTTGGTCGCACCGAACGACTTGTGCAGGCCCTCGATGGAGATGGCGTTGTCCATGGACGTGAAGCTACAGAGCTTTCACAAAGTTGTGAAGTTAGGAAAACGTATAGATTGTCTGAAGCGCTGGACGGATGCGGAAGGATGATCGGTGATGCGTGACGAAGAGGCGGTGCGCCGGTACGTGGAGCGGCTGGCCCTCGTGCTCACCCAGCTCGGCATCCAGCGCATGGCCGCGCGCGTGGTGGCCGCGCTCATGGTGACCGACGACGGCCGCCTCACCGCGGGCGAGCTGGCGGAGAAGCTTCAGGTCAGCCCGGCGGCGGTGTCCGGGGCCGTGCGGTACCTGGAGCAGGTGGGGCTGGTCGAGCGGCAGCGGGAGCCCGGTGAGCGCCGCGACCACTTCCGGGTGCTCGACGACCTGTGGTACGCGAGCATGCGCAAGCGGGACCGGTTCATGGAGATGTGGCGGGACGCGGCCGAGGAGGGTGTCGACGCGGTGGGGGCGGACACCCCGGCGGGCCGGCGGCTGGCCGACACGCGGGACTTCCTGTCGTTCATCATCAAGGAGCTACCGCTGCTGTTCGAACGCTGGGAGAAGGAGCGCGCGTCGAGCCAGGGCGTGCGCGGGGGGACGGGATGAACGACTACGACAGCTTCGCCGAGGTGTACGCGGCGGAGAACGAGCACAGCCTGATGAACGCGTACTACGAGCGGCCCGCGATGCTGGCGCTGGCCGGGGACGTGGCCGGCCGCCGGATCCTGGACGCCGGCTGCGGCGCGGGTCCACTGACCGCCGAACTGCGCGACCGCGGCGCGGTGGTCACCGGCGTCGACGCCAGTGCCGCGATGCTGGCGCTGGCGAGGCGGCGGCTCGGTGACGAGGTGCCGCTGCACGAGGCCGACCTGCGCGATCCCCTGCCGTTCGCCGACGAGGCGTTCGACGACGTGGTCGCCTCGCTGGTGCTGCACTACCTGGAGGACTGAAGCCCGACGCTGGCCGAGTTGCGGCGGGCAGCGCTTCCCGATGAAGTTCTGGCGCAGGCCGCTGCACGCGATGACCAGTGCCTTCACCGCCGCCCTGACCGCCCTCGGCGGGCCGCAGCGCGAGCTGTTCCCCGACGGCTTCCGCAGCACGGTCACGAGGTGGGCAGCACCGCCTTGACGAGTTTGCGTGCCAGCACCGCCGGGTCGCCGGCCTCGGCGTCCCAGTGCCGGAAGAAGCCCTGCTGGAACGCCGCGCCCAGCAACAGCGTCGCGATCGCATCCGGGTCCGATGTGGACGGCAGGCGGCCGAGCCGCTGCTCCGCGCGCAGGTAGTTCGCCAGGCGGGTGACGGGGGTGCGCGGCCCGGCGCCGTGCTCGCGGATCGCGGCTCGGTGGGCCGTCAGCAGCTCCTGCGAGGAGAACAGGGACGCGCCGATCGGGAAGCTCTCGGTGTAGAAGTCGATCGCCGTGGCGGTGACGCGCACCAGGTTGGCGCGCACGCCGTGCCGCCCCGGTGTGAGGTCGCCCAGCGCCGCCTCCAGGCCGGGCAGCTGGGAGGAGATCACGCCGAGGAAGATCTCCGTCTTGTCCGCGAAGTGCTTGTACAGCGCCGCTTCCGAGAAGCCGGCGGCGCGGGCGATCTCCTTGGTCGTGGCGCGCGCGTAGCCCTGCTCGCGCATGATCTGCGTGGCCGCGGCCAGGATCTTCTCCCGAGTTCCCATGCGTTCTCAGCGTTCTCAGCGTTCTCTCAGTGCTCGCTTGACGGTTAGTGAGTACTCACTCACTATAGCAGGTGAGTGAACACTAACCAGGGAGGAAAGCCATGAAGCTGACGGTGTTCGGGGCGACCGGTGGGACGGGCGTCGAGGTGGTGCGGCAGGCGCTGGCGGCGGGTCACCAGGTCACCGCCGTGGTGCGTGATCCGGCGCGGCTGGACGTGCCCGCGCAGCCGCGGCTGGAGGTGGTGACGGCGGACGTGTTCGACCCGGACTCGCTGGTGCCGGCCATCTCCGGCCGCGAGGCCGTGCTGTCCGCGCTGGGCCCGCGCGACCGCGGGCCCAGCGTGATCTGCCGCGACGGGACGAGCGGCATCATGACCGCGATGACGGCGGCCGGCGTGCGGCGGCTGGTCGTGGTCAGCAACAGCGGCATGCACCGCGAGGGGGACGGCTGGTTCACGCGCCTGGTGGTCAAGCCGATGCTGATCCGCATGCTGCGCGAGGAGTACGCGGACATGGGCGAGATGGAACGCCGGGTGATCGCGTCCGGGCTCGACTGGACCATCGTGCGCCCGCCGAAGCTCAACGACGGCCGCCACACCGGCCGGATAGCCAGCGAGACCAGGGGAAACGTGCGTGGCAGCTTCACCATCTCGCGGGCCGACCTGGCCGACTACGTCCTGCGTGCGGCCGCGGATCCGGGGCTGTCGAAGGTGGCTGTGTCGATCGCCAAGGGCTAATGTGAACGGGTGTCAACTTCGCGCGCTTTCCTGGCCGTCGCGGCCACTGTCGGCCTCGCGCCGGTGCTGGTCGCGCAGGGCCTTCGCGTCCGCCGGACGACGCCGCGGTTGCCGGGCGCGTCCGGGCCGCTGACGGGTTCGGTTGCCGGCCCGGATCCGGTGCGGCTGCTGGTGATCGGCGAGTCCACAGTGGATGGCGTCGGCGCGGAGACGCACGAGGAGGCGCTGACCGGGCAGCTCGCGTCGGTGCTGGCCGGGCGGCTCGGGCGCGGGATCTCCTGGCGCGTCGCGGGCCGGACGGGTGCCAACGCGCGAACCGTGCGGGCGGAACTGCTCGACGAGGCGTGCCGGGAGCCGGCGGACCTGGTCGTGGTCGCGCTCGGCGTGAACGACACCATCGAGATGCGCTCGCCGGGCCGGTACCGACGCGACCTGCTGGCCCTGGTGGCGGCGGCGCGCCGGGCGCTCGGCCCGGTGCCGGTCCTGCTGGCCGGTGTCCCGCCGCTCGGCGCGTTCCCGTCGCTGCCGCAGCCGTTGCGCCTGGTCCTGGGTCTGCGGGGCGAGGCGCTGGACGCGGCCGCCGCGACGCTCGCGGCCCTGCCGGGCGTCACCCACTGCCCGGTGCCGCGCGAGGTGGTCGACCCGGAGCTGTTCGCGACGGACGGCTTCCACCCCGGGCCCGCCGGCTACCGGTTGTGGGCCGGGAAGCTGGCGGAAGCGGTCGCATTGGTCTGAACGGGTGAAACCGGCCGCTGCCGACCAGGTGCTTTGGAAAAACTTCTGTCGCTGTGTATCTGGCGAGGGCTCCTCCGCGTCATAGGGGGCGTTGGCTGGTTGCACACCGACTGGAGGAACGCATGAGTTCTCCCCGGCCCTTCGCCGAGGAAATCCGCGCCGTGCGGGATTCCCTTGCCACGATGGGGGATCCGTGGCAGGCGGGGGAGACGGTGCTCAGCCGGCTGGCGGGCGAGTCGCGCAGGGTGCGGCTGGGGGTGCCGGCCCCGAGCGCGGCCGAGGTGGAAGCCCGGGCCGATCTGCCCGGGCGGATGCTCGAGGTCGCGCTCGGGGCCGCCGGCCAGCCCTGCACCGCCCTCCACGCGCCGGGCAGCACGCTGCCCGTGAAGTTCGACCTGCGCGACGTGTGCGGTCGCAGCTACGTGACACCGGTGAAGGACCAGGGGGAATCGGGGTCGTGCAGCGCGTTCGGCACCGTGGCGGCGCTGGAGGGGACCGCCGCCTACACGCGCCGCAACACCGGCATGCGCCTGGACCTGTCCGAGGCGCACCTGTTCTTCGGGTTCGCGCCCGGGCACCGCAAACCGGGAGACACCGGATCCTGGCCGGACGACCTGATGGGTGATTGCGCGTCCCACGGCGTCACCTTCGAGGACTACTGGCCCTACTCGGACGAGGGAACCGGCGCGTTGCACCCGAACTGGGTGAACCGCGTCGCCCGCGCGGAAGGCGTCGTCGATCTCACCCAGGACCCGGCCGCGATCAAGCACCACATCTACGGCTATGGCCCGGTCACCGCGTGCATGGTGATCTACGACGACTTCTTCCACTACACCGGCGGCATCTACCGCGCCACCACGACGGAGAGCAACGGCGGGCACTGCGTCGCGCTCATCGGGTGGGACGACGAGCAGAACTGCTGGATCGCCAAGAACTCCTGGGGCACCGACTGGGGCGAGGGCGGGTTCTTCCGCATCGCCTACGGCGAAGCCTTCATCGAGGACTACCCGGAACCGCGGCCGACGACCCTCGGCTGCACCGGGGTCACCCTGCGCGCCTGGCTACCGCCGCAGCGCGCGCTGCGTCTGTTCTCCGCCGGTGACGGCGAATGGGCGTATCTGGAGCAGCTGGGCTGGGTCCGGCTCTCGGGGGACGCCGCGAGCGTGAGCCGTCAGCTCGCGCTGCTCGCCGAGGCGCGGGCGGGTGGTCATCCCGTCAGCCCGTTCCTCGACCGCGGCGTGCTGACCAAGGTTGCCACCACCTACTGATGGGGAGCGAAGCATGACCACGAGCAAGAGCGAGACGCCGGACACCGGCCCGCAGGACGACCCGAACGCCGAACTGGCCGCCCTGACCGCGGAGACCGGGCCGGGCGCGCCGACTGGCGTGTACGACCCGAACACGCCACCGCCGACCGGTGTGTACGACCCGAACACACCGCCTACTGGTGTATACGACCCGAATACTCCGCCGCCCACGGGTGTGTACGACCCGAATACTCCGCCGCCCACGGGTGTGTACGACCCGAATACTCCGCCGCCGACCGGTGTGTACGACCCGAACACCCCGCCCAACGGCAACGGTTCGGTGCACCCGGCCCAGCCGGTCCACCCGGCGCAACCCGCCCAGTCGGCACAGGGCGTCTGGATCCGCAACCGCTCCATCACGAGCCTGTGGTCGACGAGCGCCAACCCGGGGGTCTGGGTGTTCGTCGCCGGCCTGGGCTGGAAGCGGCTCGCCTCCGCCGGGGACGGGCGCAGCTCCCTGACGACCCTGGCGCTGCTGGCCCGCAACCACGGGCTGCCGGTGTCCTTCCACGAGAACGCCGCCGGGCAGATCGACCAGATCCTGGTCTGACGCCGGCACACAGACCGGCGGTGGCCGGCAGCCGAGGGGGCCGCCGGCCACCGCCACCCCGGGGGGCTTCCAGTGACACAGATCCGGCTCGCGCAGGCGGATGCGGGGGAGACGGCTCGGCTGCGGGTGGGGGACACGGTCGAGCTGCGTCTGCCGGAGGTCCGCGCGTCGGGGTACCGGTGGCGCTGGCGGCTGCCGGACTCGGTCCGCGTGGTGGCGGACGAGCACATCCGGTCCCTGGGGGAGGGGCCACCGGGGG
>NZ_PQHY01000065.1:0-33444 GCF_003385175.1 Amycolatopsis ruanii | reverse complement strand
ACAGCACCCCGTCGCCGCGGCCACGCCCAGCGCTACCGGTTGCCCGGTGGCGCTGGGCGTGGCCGCGGCGACGGGGTGCTGTCGCTGCTGCGCGGTCGTCGTCGGGAGCATGCCGATCACCATGCCGGTCCCAACATGAGGATCCGATGACAACCAGCGCCGTGGCCGGTACCTGCCGGATCCGTTCCGCCGGAGCGCCCGCGAGCCCAGGGTGGGGGCCATGACGACGACGAACCTCGTCCGGGTGACGATCGACGCACCCGCGCGGCGGATCGACCTCGCGCTGCCGGAGCGTTCGCCGGTGGGGGAGATCCTGCCGGGGTTGCTGCGCCGGGCCGGCGAAAGCCTGCCCGACGACGGGCGATCGGGCGGGGGCTGGCTGCTGCGCCGCGGCGACGGCACGGTGCTCGAGCTCGGCCGGGCGCTGGCGACCTACGGGATCCGCGACGGTGAGGTCCTGCACCTGGTGTCCCGCAGCCTGCACTGGCCCGACCTGGAGTACGACGACCTCGCCGACACGATCGCCAAGGGAGCGGGCCGCACCGGGCGGCTCTGGGGGCCGGTGCACACCCGCGCGGCGGGACTGCTGACCGGCGCGTTCGCCACCGTGCTCGCGCTGGTGGCGGTGGTGCGGGCCGGGCCGCCGTGGGGGACCGCGGCGTGGGCCGCGCTCGGGGGCGCCGTGGTCCTGCTCGCGGCGGGCACCGCGATGGCCAGGGCGCTCGGCGACGCCGGCGCGGGGGCCGCCGTCGCGGCGCTGGCGCTGCCGTTCGCCTTCACCGGGGGAGCGCTGCTGCTCGCCGGCGGGCCGCAGCCGGCCGGGCTGGGGGCGCCGCACGTGCTGGGCGGCTGCTCGGCGCTGCTGATCGCCTCGGTGCTCGGGCAGCTGGCCGTGGTCGAGCGCGCCGAGGTGTTCGTCGCCGGTCTCACCGCGAGCGTCGTGGGGGCGCTCGCGTCGTGGCCGGCGACCACCGACGTCCTGGACGGCGTGGACGGGGCGGCGATCGCGGCCGTGGCGGTGCTGTTGTTCTCCCCGTTGTTCGGTCCGCTGGCGATCCGCCTGGGCCGGGTGCCGATGCCGGTGCTGCCGCGCACGACCGCGGACCTGGTGCGCGACGACCCGCAACCGCCCCGGAAAGCGGTCTACGCCGCGGTCCTGCGTGCCGACCAGCTGCTGACCGGGATGATCGCCGGGGCGGCCACGGTCACCGTGCTGTGCCTGTGCGTCGTCGCGCGGGAGGCCGGGACCGCGGTCGTCGTGCTGCTGTGCGTGCTGGCGGTGGGGTTCTGCCTGCGCGCGCGGCTCTACCCGGCGCTGCGGCACCGGGCGCCGCTCCTGCTCGCCGGGGTCGTCGCGGCGGGCGCGCTCGCCTGCGGTCCCGGCGCGCGGCTGCCGTTCGTGATCACCGCGCCGGTGCTGATCGTGGTCGGCGGGCTGGCCGTGCTGACCGGCCTGAGCCACAGCAAGCGGCTGCCCAGCCCGTTCTTCGGCCGGTACGCCGAGCTGCTGGAGGTGGCGATCGTGCTCGCCTGCGTGCCCGTGCTGTGCGCGGTGCTCGGGGTGTACGGGCTGGTCCGCGGGCTGGGTGGGTGAGCGATGGCGTCCAAACGCGACCTCCTGCAGGCGCACCAGTTCCTCGCGCAGCGGGCCATCTCCGCGCTGGTGACGCGGGAGCCCGATCCGGAGCAGCCGCCGTTCCGCCGCCCGGGCGGGGCCGCGATCGGCAGCATCGTGCTGGCCATCCTCGCCCTGGTCGCGGTCGGGGTGTACGGACTGGTCAAGCCCGGTGGCAACACGACGTGGCGGGACCGGCCCGCGGTGATCGTGGCCAAGGAGACCGGGGCGCGGTACGTGTACCTGAACGGGGTGCTGCACCCCGTCGCGAACTACGCCTCGGCGCTGCTGGCGCTGGGGGAGCGCGCCGAGACGGTGTCGGTGTCGCGCAACTCGCTGGCCGGGGTGCCGCGCGGCCCGGAGATCGGGATCCCGGGCGCGCCGGACGCCCTGCCCGGCCCGGAGCAGCTGCTCACCGGCGGGTGGAGCCTGTGCTCGCGTCCGGTCCCGGATCCCAGCGGGTCCACTGTGGACGAGTCGGTGCTGCTGGTCGGCGCCGGGGCGCCCGGGGGACGGCCGGCGGGGGCGCTGCTGGCCGAGGTGCCCGCCAGCGGCGACCAGTACCTGATCGCGGACGGCTACCGGCACCGGATCCGGCAGGCCGACACGGTGACGGTGGGGCTGGCGTTGCAGTCGGTGCCGCGGACCCGGACGGCCATGGCGGTGGTGGACGTGCTGCCCGCGGGGGAGCCGATCGCGCCGATCCGCACGGCCGGGGCGGGCGGGCCGTGCGCGGCGGTGCCGGGGCGGGCGGACATCCGGGCCGGGCAGCTGCTCGTCCTGGACACCGCGGGCAGCCGGGAGCACTACCTCGCCGAGGCCGACCGGCTGCGGCCGATTTCGCCGCTGCAGTACGACATCCAGCGGGCGGACCCGGCGACGCGGCAGGCGTACGGGGGCGGTCAGCCGGTGGGGATCCCGCTGGGCCCGGCCGAGGCGGCGGAGGCGCGCATCGCGCCCGCCGGTGACGCCGGGCCGGGCGCCGCGCCGAGGGAACGCCCCGGGTTCGTGGGCGGCGACACGCTCTGCGCGACGTACGAACCCGGGGCGGTGGCGCCGGTGATGCATGTGGATCCGCGGATGCCGGCCGTCGCGGCGATGGCAACGCCGGGCCGGAGCGCGCTCGGGATGCCGATGGCCGACCGGGTGTACGTCGAGCCCGGCCGGGCGGCCCTGATCGAGGCGATGCCGAGCGCGGGCGCCTACGCCGGGACGGTGCTGCTGGTGACGGACCAGGGGCGGGCGCACGCGCTGGCGGACCGGGCGGTGCTGGGGGTGCTCGGGTACGGGGAGGCCACGCCGGTGCGCCTCCCGGCGGGCATCGTGAGCCGGGTCCCGCTGGGAAGCACCCTGGACCCGGCGGCGGTACTGCACTGAGCGGCGGCGGGCACCGCGGCCACTGATGTCCTCTTGGCGGCGGGGCTGTTCCGGCACGGCCTGAGGTGCGTGGAGGGAGCGCCGGGGGGTGTCCCTATGTGATTGTCAAGCCGCGGCGGGGGCGGGGTCGGGGTGGCGGTAGTGGGTGCCGTTGCGGAGCATGGCGTAGAGGACGTCGCAGCGGCGTCGGGCGAGGCAGATGAGGGCGGCGTTGTGTTTCTTGCCTTCGTCGCGTTTGCGCTGGTAGTAGGCCCTGCTGGTGGGGTCGTGCAGGGCGGCGAAGGCGGCGAGGAAGAAGGCGCGTTTGAGTTTGCGGTTGCCGTTGCGGGTGGGGTGTTCGCCTTTGATGCTGGTGCCGGAGCTGCGGGTGACGGGGGCGATGCCGGCGTAGGCGGCCAGATGCGCCGAGGACTTGAAGGCGGAGGCGTCGCCGACCTCGAGCAGGATGCGGGCGGCGGTCCTGACCCCGATGCCGGGCATCGAGGTCAGGACCCCGGCAAGAGGGTGAGCATCAAGTATGTCCTCCACCTCGGTGGCGACCTGGTTGCGTTGCTGAAGCACGGTTTTCAGGCTGTCGGCGAGTCGGGGCAGGACGGTGTCGGCTGCGGCCGTTCCCGGGACGGTGACGGTCTGCTCGCCCAACGCGGTCCAGATGTCGGCGACGAGTTTCTCGCCCAGGCGGGGCGCGTGAGTCGCTGCGATGGCGGTGACCTTGCGGCGTCCGGCTTTGCGGATGCCTGTCGGGCCGCCGCAGCGGGACAGGATCTCCAGCACCGCTGGGTGCGTGATGCGGGGACCCAGGACACGTTCCAGCGTGGGATGGATGCCGGTGAGCAGGCCGCGGATCCGGTTGCCCAGCCGGGTGGCCTCACCGGCCAGATCGTCGTCGAACCCGACCAGGACCTCCAGCTCGGCCAGGGCCTCGTCACCGGTGTCGACCGGGCGCAGCGTGTGGGGCAGGCTGCGGGCGGCGTCGGCGATGATGAACGCGTCCCGGGCGTCGGTCTTGGCATTGCCCGGGTAGAGATCGGCAATACGCCGCATCGCCAGACCGGGCAGGTAGGCCACCTGATGCCCGCAGGCGCGGGCGACCGCGACCGGCAGTGCCCCGATCGTGGCTGGTTGATCGACGACGACCAGCAGCGGCCCGTGAACGGCGAGCTTGTCGAACAACGCCCGCAGCTTGGGTTCGGTGTTGGGCAGCGGCCCATCGTGCAGCCGTTTCCCGGTGGGGTCCAGAGCGACGGCGTGATGGTCGCCCTTGCCGACATCCAGGCCGAGGAACACGCCATAACTGCTGGTCATGCACAGTGTCTTTCATCCGTCGCGGGTGGTCGCCGGTCAGGGCATCGATGGCCGGCACCCACGCCTGCGACGAGACCTACCCCAAGGGTGGCCGTGTCCCTATTCAGCGGTCCCCCGATGCCACCAGGCCCGGCGACACCACCCCCCGGATCATGACCTCGACTGGGGGCATCAGTCATACCGAACCTGGCGACCACAGCTCCTTGATCAGGAACCACGAAAAAGGTAACGGGGCGGGCCTTTCTCGTGGGCGGCCTCCGGGTCCGCCACGGGGGCTTCGCCTCCTCACCCCCATCCTCTGGTTGTCCGGTCCCACGCTTCACGCCCCTGGCGACGTGGGGGTTCTGCCGCCGACCTGCCTGGTCAGCGCCGCCGCAGTCGCGCCGACGTCGCGGGCCAACGTTGGCCAGGTCTCCGTGCAGCCGGACGCGCACACGTGCCGGAATGTCACCGCCACTGACGCCAGCGGGCGGCCGTTGTGGTCGAAAACCGCGTGGGCCACCGAGGCGAAATCGCGCGTCACCTGGCCGTCCTCGACCGCCCAGCCGCGCGCTCGGACCTCGGCCAGGGCGCGGCGTAGCTCGGGCAGTGTCGAGGGGCCCCGGCCCGTTCGGGTGACGAACGCCGCCGCCTGCGGGTAGAGCGCCCGGACATGGGCGTGCGGCAGGTGAGCCAGCAACGCCTGCCCGCTCGCCGGCAGGTGCGCGGGCAGACGCACCCCCACCTCGGTCACCAGCGTTTCCGGCGCCGACGGACGCTCCTTCACCAGGTACAGCAACTCGTTCCCGTGCAGCACCCCCAGCTGGGCGGTGTGCCCCACCCGGTCCGCCAGCTTCCGCAACAACGGCGCCGCCAGCCGCTCCAGCGGGTCGTGCCGCAGGTACGCCGAACCCAGCTCGAACGCCGCGATCCCCAGCCCGTACCGGCGCTCGGCCGCCAGGTGCACCACGAAACCCGCCGCCTCCAGCTCCGCCAGCAGGTGGTACGTCGTCGAGCGCGGCAGGTCGAGCTCGCGCGCGATCGCCGCCGCCGAGATCGGCCCCGGCCGCGTCGCCAGGACCCGCAGCACCGCCAGACCGCGGCGCAGAGCGGGCACATCCGTCATGTGTCTGGGATACCAGACACAACCACTCCTCGGGGACCTCCGGCCGGCCCCGCGGCGGAGTGCAATGAGCCCATGAGCACAGTGCGGTTGGACTCGGGGCCACTTGCCCGGCAGCAGGTCGTCGCGGTCGCGCGGCACAACGCGTCGGTCGAGCTGAGCGACGAGGTCCGCAAGACCCTCGGCGAGACCCGCCGCCACATCGACGCGCTCGCCGACGCCGACCAGCCGACCTACGGCATCTCCACCGGCTTCGGCGCCCTCGCCATCCGGCACATCCCCGCCGACCGCCGCACCGCCCTGCAACGCTCGCTCATCCGCTCCCACGCCGCAGGCACCGGCCCCGCCGTCGAGCCGGAGGTCGTGCGCGCCCTGATGCTGCTGCGGCTGCGCACCCTCGCCTCCGGGCACACCGGTATCCGCCCGGCGACCGCCGAAGCGCTGGCGGCGATGCTCAACGCCGGCATTGTCCCGGTCGTCCACGAGTACGGCTCGCTCGGCTGCTCGGGTGACCTCGCGCCGCTCGCGGCCGTCGCGCTCGCGCTGATGGGGGAGGGCGAAGTGCTCGACGGCCGGTCCGCCGCGCAGGCCCTCGCCGAGGCCGGCATCGAACCCGTGACCCTCGCGGAGAAGGAGGGCCTGGCTCTCACCAACGGCACCGACGGGATGCTCGGCATGCTCGTCCTCGCCCTGGACGACCTGAACCGGCTGCTCGACACCGCCGACCTCACGGCCGCGATGAGCGTCGAAGCCCTGCTCGGCACCGACCGGGCCTTCGCCGCCGACCTCCAGGCGCTGCGCCCGCACCCCGGGCAGGCGGTCTCCGCGCGCCGGATGTTCGCCGCGCTCGCCGACTCGGAGATCGTCGCCAGCCATCGCGGGCCCGAGTGCACGCGCGTGCAGGACGCGTACTCGCTGCGGTGCGCACCGCAGGTGCACGGCGCCGCCCGGGACACCGTCGCCCACGCCGAACTGGTCGCCGACCGCGAACTCGCCGCGGCCATCGACAACCCGGTCGTGCTCGCCGACGGCCGCGTCGAGTCGAACGGCAACTTCCACGGCGCGCCGCTGGCCTACGTGCTGGACTTCCTGGCCATCCCGCTCGCCGACGTCGCGAGCATCGCCGAACGCCGCACCGACCGGATGCTCGACGTGTCCCGTTCGCACGGGCTGCCTGCCTTCCTCGCCGACGACCCCGGCGTCGACTCCGGGCACATGATCGCCCAGTACACGCAGGCCGCGATCGTCAGCGAGCTGAAGCGGCTGGCGGTGCCGGCCTCGGTCGACTCGATCCCCAGCAGCGCCATGCAGGAGGACCACGTCTCGATGGGCTGGTCCGCGGCGCGGAAGCTCCGCCGCGCGGTCGACGGGCTGACCTCGGTGCTGGCGATCGAGCTGCTGACCGCCGCCCGCGCGCTGGACTTCCGCGCGCCACTGCGACCCGCGCCGGTCACGGCCGCGGTCCGCGACCTGGTCCGGGAACACGTCGCCGCGCCGGGACCGGACCGCCACCTCGCGCCGGAGATCGCGGCCGCCGAGGAACTCGTCCGTTCGGGAGCCGTCCTGACCGCACTGGAGGAAGCATGAGCCGCACCGTCCGGGCCGCCCGCGGAACCACGCTGACGGCGAAGAACTGGCAGACCGAAGCCGCGTTGCGGATGCTGCACAACAACCTCGATCCCGACGTCGCCGAGCGCCCGCAGGACCTCGTCGTCTACGGCGGCACCGGCAAGGCCGCCCGCGACTGGGCGAGCTTCGACGCGATCACCCGCTGCCTCACCGGGCTGGAGCAGGACGAGACCCTGCTGGTGCAGTCCGGCAAGCCGGTGGGCGTGTTCCGCACGCACGAGTGGGCGCCCCGGGTGCTGATCGCGAACTCCAACCTCGTGGGGGACTGGGCGACCTGGCCCGAGTTCCGGCGGCTGGAGAAGCTCGGCCTGACGATGTACGGGCAGATGACCGCCGGCTCCTGGATCTACATCGGCACGCAGGGCATCCTGCAGGGCACCTACGAGACGTTCGCCGCCGTGGCGGAGAAACGGTTCCGCGGCACGCTGCGCGGGACGCTCACGGTGACCGCCGGGCTGGGCGGCATGGGTGGCGCCCAACCGCTGGCGATCACCATGAACGGTGGTACCGCACTCGTCGTCGAATGCGACGCCGCACGCGCCCGCCGCCGCCTGGAGACCCGCTACCTCGACGAGCTCGCGTCCGATGTGGACTCCGCGATCCGCCGGGTCACCGAGGCGAAGAAGGCCGGCGAGGCCGTGTCGGTCGGCGTGATCGGCAACGCCGCCGAGGTGCTGCCGGAGCTGCTGCGCCGCGGGCTCGAGGCGGAGATCGTCACCGACCAGACCTCCGCGCACGACCCGCTCGCGTACCTGCCGATCGGCGTCGGTGTCGACGACTGGCACGACTACGCCGCCGCGAAGCCGGACGAGTTCACCGACCGCTCGCGCGAGTCGATGGCCGAGCACGTGGGCGCGATGCTCGGTTACCTGGACGCCGGTGCGGAAGTGTTCGACTATGGCAACTCCTTACGTGGTGAGGCGAAGCTCGGCGGCTGCGAGCGGGCGTTCGA
Organism: Amycolatopsis ruanii; assembly: GCF_003385175.1. Lineage (NCBI taxonomy): Bacteria > Bacillati > Actinomycetota > Actinomycetes > Pseudonocardiales > Pseudonocardiaceae > Amycolatopsis > Amycolatopsis ruanii. The sequence continues at coordinate 25,464 of NZ_PQHY01000065.1, read as the reverse complement.
CTACCCGGGTTTCGTGCCCGCCTACATCCGCCCGCTGTTCTGCGAGGGCAAGGGCCCGTTCCGCTGGGCCGCGCTCTCCGGCGACCCGGCCGACATCGCCGCGACCGACCGTGCCGTCCTCGACCTGTTCGGGGACAACGAAACCCTCACCCGGTGGATCCGGATGGCCGGTGATCGCGTGGCGTACCAGGGACTTCCGGCACGCATCTGCTGGCTCGGCTACGGCGAGCGGCACCTCGCCGGGCTGCGGTTCAACGAGATGGTCGCCAGCGGCGAGCTGAGCGCCCCCGTGGTGATCGGCCGCGACCACCTGGACGCGGGCAGCGTCGCCTCCCCGTACCGCGAGACCGAGGCGATGGCCGACGGTTCGGACGCCATCGCCGACTGGCCACTGCTCAACGCGCTGGTCAACACGGCCTCCGGCGCGAGCTGGGTGTCGCTGCACCACGGCGGAGGCGTGGGCATGGGCCGGTCGATCCACGCGGGACAGGTGTGCGTCGCGGACGGCACACCGCTGGCCGCGCAGAAGATCGAGCGGGTGCTGACCAACGACCCGGGCATGGGTGTGATCCGGCACGTGGACGCCGGGTACGAGCGCGCCGCCGAGGTGGCGCGGGACCGTAGCGTGCGGGTGCCCATGCAGGAGGAGGCGTGAGCCTGCTCGACGATCTCGCCGACGTCGGCCGCGCGCCCGGCGGCGGATATGCCCGCCACGGGTTCGACCACGCCGAGGCCGAGATGCGCGACTGGTTCCGGGAGCAGGCCGGGCGGCGCGGGCTGGACGTGGAGACCGACCGCAACGGGAACCTGTGTGCGTGGTGGGGCGCGCCGGGCCCGGACGCGCTGGTGACCGGCAGCCACCTCGACTCGGTGCCCGGTGGCGGGGCGTTCGACGGTCCGCTCGGCGTGGCCAGCGCACTGGAAGCGGTGTCCCGGTTGCAGGACCGGAAATTCCGCCCGGCGCGGCCGTTCGCGGTGGTCGTCTTCGCCGAGGAGGAGGGCGGCCGGTTCGGCGTGCCGTGCCTGGGTTCGCGGCTGCTGACCGGGGCGCTCGACCCCGACCGGGCGCGGGCCCTGCGGGACCCGGACGGGATGACGCTCGCCGAAGCCGCCGGCCGTGCCGGGGTGGATCCCCGGCACTTCGGCCGTGACGACGCCGGACTGGAGCGCATCGGGACGTTCGTCGAGCTGCACGTCGAGCAGGGGCGGGCGCTGGACGTGCCGGTGGGCGTCGGCAGCACGGTGCTGGAGCACGGGCGGTGGCGGTTCTCGTTCACCGGACAAGGGAACCACGCGGGTACGACAGTTTTGCGCGATCGCCGCGACCCGATGTTGCCCGCCGCGGAGGTCGTGCTCGCCGCCCGGCGGATCGCATCCACAATGGACGCTCATGCCACCGTCGGCAGACTCGTACCGCGACCAGGGGGAACCAACGTCATCCCGTCCACAGTGGATCTCTGGCTGGACGCGCGGGGAAACAGCCGCGACGTGGTCGCCGAGGTGGCCGAGGCGGCCGAGCGGGCCGCGGCGGCGGAGGGCTGCACGGTCACCGTCACCGAGGAGTCCTACGGCGACACCGTGACGTTCGATCCCGCGCTGCGCGACCGGCTGACCGGTCTGCTGAACGCGCCCGAGCTGCCCACCGGCGCTGGACACGACGCCGCGATCCTCGCCGCCCACGTGCCCACCGCGATGCTCTACGTGCGCAACCCGACCGGGATCAGCCACGCGCCGGACGAGTTCGCCGAGGACGCCGACGTCGAGGAGGGCGTGGTCGCGCTCGCCCGGGTCCTGGAGACATTGTCGACATGACGATCTTGTGGGCTGAGCACGCGTGGTTGCCGGACGGAGTCGTGTCCGGGGTGCGGATCGCGGTGTCCGACGGCGTGTTCACCGAGGTCAGCACCGGCGCACCACGCGAGGGAACCGTGCTGCCCGGGCTCGTGCTGCCGGGCTTCGCCAACGGGCACTCGCACGCCTTCCACCGGGCGCTCCGCGGCCGCACGCACCACGACCGCGGCACGTTCTGGACCTGGCGCGAGCGGATGTACACGCTGGCCGAGCGGCTCGACCCGGACTCCTACTACCGGCTCGCGCGGGGCGTCTACGCCGAAATGGTGCTCGCCGGGTACACGGCCGTCGGCGAGTTCCACTACCTCCACCACGCGCCGGGCGGGCGGCCCTACACCGACCCGAACGCGATGGGTCACGCCCTGATCCAGGCCGCCGAAGACGCGGGCATCCGGCTCACCCTGCTCGACACCTGCTACCTGGCCGGCGGTTTCGGCCGCGACCTGGCCGGCGTGCAGCTGCGGTTCGGTGACGGCGACGTGGACCGCTGGGCCGAGCGGGTGGACGCGCTGAAACCGGGATCGGCGCTGGTCGGCGCGGCCGTGCACTCCGTGCGTGCCGTGCCCGCCGACCAGCTGCCGTTCTTCGCGGACTGGGACGGCCCCCTGCACGTGCACCTGTCGGAACAGCGGGCGGAGAACGACGACTGCCTGGCGCACCACGGATGCACCCCGGCCGAACTGCTGGACCGAGCCGGCGTCCTCGGCCCGCGCACCGTCGCCGTGCACGGCACGCACCTCACGGACACCGACCTCGGCCTGTTGTCCCAGGTCTGCTTCTGCCCCACCACCGAACGCGACCTCGGCGACGGCATCGGCGAGGCACGACGGCTGGCGGACGCGGGCGTGGACCTGTCCCTGGGCAGCGACAGCCAGGCCGTGGTCGACCCGTTCGAGGAACTGCGGGCGCTCGAACTGCACGAACGGCTCGCGGCGGAGGAGCGGGGATGCTTCGGCGTCGCCGAGCGCGTGGCCGCGGCCACGCGCCACTCGGCACTCGGACGCGACGGGGGCCGGCTGGCGGTGGGCGGGCCCGCCGACCTGGTCGCGGTCGCGCTGGACTCCGTGCGCACGGCCGGAACCGAGCCGTCGGGCGCGGTGTTCGCCGCCTCGGCCGCCGACGTGACCGACGTCCTGATCGGCGGCCGGTGGATCGTGCGCGACCGCACGCACCAGCTGATCGACCGCCCGGCGGCGGTGCTGGCGGAGGAGGTGGAGGCGCTGTGGCGGTCCTGATCACCGGCATCGGCGAGCTGACCACGAACGACGAGGAACTGGGCACGCTCACCGACGCCGCGATCGTGTTCGACGGTCCCACGATCGCCTGGGCCGGTCCCGCCGCGGCCGCGCCCGACGCGGACGAGCGGGTGGACGTCGAGGGCCGCGCCGCGCTGCCGGGCTGGGTCGACAGCCACACGCACCTGGTGTTCGCCGGCGACCGCACCGCCGAGTTCGAGGCCCGGATGGCTGGTCAGGCGTACTCCGCGGGCGGTATCGCGGTCACGGTGGAGGCGACCCGCGCGGCCACCGACGCCGAGCTGACCGCCAACCTGCGCCGGCACGTGACCGAAGCCGCACGCCAGGGCACGACCTGCCTGGAGACCAAGACCGGCTACGGGCTGACCGTGGCCGACGAGGCCCGCTCCGCCCGCATCGCCGCCGCGGTTGCCGACGAGGTCACCTTCCTCGGCGCCCACCTGGTGCCGCCCGGCGCCGACCCGGAGTCCTATGTGGATCTCGTCTGCGGTGCGATGCTCGACACGGTGGCTGACTCGGTGCGCTGGGCCGACGTGTTCTGCGAGACCGGCGCGTTCGACGAGGCCCAGTCGGAGCGGGTCCTGACCGCCGCGGCGCAGCGGGGCCTCGGCCTGCGGGTGCACGGCAACCAGCTCGGGCCCGGCCCCGGGGTGCGGCTCGCGGTGCGGCTGGGTGCCGCCAGCGTCGACCACTGCTCCCACTTGACCGAACCGGACATCGAGGCGCTCGCTTCGTCGAACACCGTGGCGACCCTGCTGCCGGCCTGCGACCTGTCGACCCGTCAGCCGCTCGCGCCCGCCCGGCGGCTGCTCGCCGCCGGGGCGACGGTGGCGTTGGCCACCAACGCCAACCCGGGCAGCTCGTACACGACGTCGATGAGTTTCTGCGTGGCGACGGCGGTGCTGCAGATGGGCATGTCGGTCGAGGAGGCGGTGCGCGCGGCGACCCTCGGTGGCGCGCGGGCCCTGCGCCGGACCGATGTCGGCGTGCTCCGGCCGGGCGCGCGAGCCGATCTGCACGTACTGAACGCCCCATCCCGGACACACCTCGCATATCGCCCGGGAGTGCCGCTGACGTGGCGGGTGTGGCGCCGTGGAACGCTTGTGGGGTAAGGCAAATCACGTTCACCAGGAGTTCATCGGCCGAGCGGAGTACCCCATCACCCGAAAGGTAACGTTGATGGTGTGGACCTCTCGCTGATCGTCCTCGTGGTCATCGTCGCCGCACTGGCGTTCGACTTCACCAACGGTTTCCACGACACCGCCAACGCCATGGCGACCTCCATCGCGACCGGCGCCTTGAGACCCAAGGTCGCGGTCACCATCTCCGCCGTGCTCAACCTGGTCGGCGCGTTCCTGTCGGTCGAGGTGGCCAAGACCATCTCCGGCGGGATCGTCGACGACACCAAGGTCACCCCCGTGGTCGTCTTCGCCGGGCTGGTCGGCGCGATCCTGTGGAACCTGCTGACCTGGCTGTTCGGGTTGCCGTCGAGTTCCTCGCACGCCCTGTTCGGCGGCCTGATCGGCGCCACCTGGGTCGCCTCCGGCGCCGACGCGGTGCACTTCGCGCAGGTCGTGCAGAAGGTCCTGATCCCCGCCGTGGCCTCGCCGCTGGTGGCCGGGCTGGTCGCGGTCGTCGGCACCTACCTCGTCTACCGGATCACCGCGAAGGTGCGGCAGGACGTGGTGGGCAAGTCGTTCAAGCGCGCCCAGGTGCTGTCGGCCTCGCTGGTCTCGCTCGCGCACGGCACGAACGACGCGCAGAAGACGATGGGTGTCATCACGCTCACGCTGATCTCGTCCGGAGCGCTGGCCGCCGGGTCCGGTCCGCCGCTGTGGGTCGTGCTGAGCGCCGGGCTGGTGATCGCGCTGGGCACCTACATGGGCGGCTGGCGGATCATCCACACCATGGGCCGCAAGATCACCGACGTGCAGACGCCGCAGGGCTTCGCCGCCGAGACCAGCGCGGCCGCCACGATCCTGGCGTCCTCGCACCTCGGGTTCGCGCTGTCCACCACCCACGTCTGCTCCGGCGGCATCATCGGCTCCGGGGTCGGGCGGCGGCTGGCCGAGGTGCGCTGGAGCGTCGCCGGCCGGATGGCGCTGGCCTGGCTGCTGACCCTGCCTGCCGCGGCCGTGGTCGGCGCGGTGGCGGCGAAGGTCGCGACCCTGGGCACCCTCGGCACGCTGGTGGTCGGCCTGGTGCTGATCGCCGCGGCCCTGGGCATCTGGCTGTGGTCGCGTCGCAACCCGGTGACCCCGCAGACCGTGGCCGACCCCGAGCAAGCCGTTCCGGTGGCGGTCTGAGGAGGGCATTGGTGCACATCGACTGGGCTGCCCTGGGCAGCGTGTTCGTGACCGCCCTGGCCGAGGTGGCCGTGGTGACCGGGCTGTTCGCGGTCGGCGTCCGCGGCGTCGCCGCCCGCGCCGACGCCCGGGAGAGCGGCGCGAGCGGCACGGCGGGCGCGGTGACGGCGGGCGTGTGCTTCGCCGCGTGCGCGGCCGTCGTGCTCTACGGCATCTACCTCATCGTGTCGGCGTGAGCGAGCACGTTGACCACTGAGCCGCTCGGATCCGTCACGAAGAAGCGCCGCACGCCCCACGCTTCGTCGGTGAGCGGGTAGACGACCCGCAGGCCGCGGCGGACGACCTCGGCGTGGGCCGCGTCGACGGCCTCCGGTGTCCCGACATCGACCCCCAAGCGCGGTTGTGGTGACCCGGGCCGTTGAACGATGATCTGCGCGGCCGGGTTGGCGGGGGAGCGCAGGTTGAGCACGGGATCCGTCATGGCCACCTCGAGCCCGAGGACCTGGACGTAGAAGTCGCGCACCGGGGCGACGTCGGCGGTGGTGAGGTAGGGCACGATTCGCTGGACCATGCCGTCCATGGTGACGCCTCGCCGAGCGGCCGTCTTGGACGAACGGGAACCGTCAGCGGAGGTGTTCGGGCAGCGCGGCCAGCCGCTCCAGCAGCAGCAGGTCCCGCACCTTGCCGATCTTCGAGGGATCGTCGAGCATCGCGGCGACCTCGGGCAGCGCGGCGTCCGGGATGAACTCCAGGCTGGCCACGATCGTCGCGTCCGGCAGGTGGTCGACGAACCGGGCGATGGTGATCCAGTCCTGCCGCCCGCTCAGCTCGCGCGCGACCGCGACGACCACCGGCGCCGGCCGCTTCCCGATGATCCCGCGTGCCCGCCTCGGGTCCAGTTCGGCGGCCACGTCGGCGAGGAACGCCGGTGACAGGCGTCCGGCGATCTCCGCCCCGCGAGAGGCCTCGACCAGCCCCGCGATGCGCGCGGCGAGCAGCGGCCCGAACACCCGCTCGGCCATCTTCGCCAGTACGGGGACCGGCAGCAGCTTGCTCGCGCCCGCCATCCGCTCCAGCACGCCCAGGTGCGCGTCGAACAGCACGGTCGTGGCGCGTTCCCGCAGCTCACGCAGGTCCTCGACGGGCACGTCGGCGAGGTAGGCGAGCCGTTCCACGCCGACCCCGAGCACCCGCGCCAGCTTGCGGATCTCCGCTTCCTGGGGCGTCACAGGCCGACGGCCTTCCGGACGGCCGGCCGCAGCAGGGCGGGCACGAACTTGAGCGCGTCGTTGCCCGCCTTGGCCAGCGCGGCCGCCTGACGACGCCGGGCGGCGCGCACCGCGTCGGCCAGGTCCTGCTGGTGCGCCGGATCCAGCGCGGCGACGCCCGCGGGCGGTTCGGCGCCGAGCTGCTCGGTCAGGGTGCGTTCGGCCATGCCGATCATCATGCCTAATGTCGCGGCATGACACAGGACATCGAAACATCACGGCTCACCGTCAACGGCCTGAACGCCTACCTCGCGCGGCCCGCGGGCGGCAGCGAGTCCGGGATGCTGCTGCTGCCGATGGTCACCGGCATCGGCGAGCAGGTGCGCGAGTGGGCCGAGGCGATCGCCGCGACCGGTGTCACCGCGCTGGTGTGGGACCCGTTCCACGGCCCGAGCAGCGACGACACCTCGATCGCCGACCTGCTGGCGAAGATGCCCGGGCTGGACGACGCGGTCGCCCTCGACGAGCAGACGCAGCTGCTGGACCACCTCCTCGGCGAGCTGGGCTGCGCGAAAGCGGGCGTGATCGGGTGGTGCCTCGGCGGGCGGTTCGCGCTGATCCTGGGTGGCCGGGATCACCGTGTCGCCAACGTGGTGGCCTACCACCCGACGGTGCCGGGGGAGACCCCGCCGAACCACACCATGGACGCCATCGCGCACACCGGCCTGATCAAGGCGCCGGTGATGATGATGTACCCGGCGGCGGACGAACTGGTCCCGCGGTCGCGCTTCGACGAGCTGCAGTCGGCGCTGCAGGGACGGGTCACCGGCCCGAGCCTGATCCACGTGTACCCGGACGCCGAGCACGGCTTCGCCAACAAGACGCGGCACGGCACGCCGGTCAACGCCGAGGCCTTCGCGCTGTCCTGGCCGCAGGTGCTGGATTTCATCGGGTGACCACGAAAATCTGACTTTCGACAGATACCGCCCGTCCACGTTGGTCAGTACCGTCCGATCACGTGGGGAGATTCCTGGCAAGAGCAGCGGAAGTGCTGATCGGCGCGCTGGCCGCCGCCCTGGTGGTGTACGAGAGCCGGCGCAACGCCCAGCCGTGGGAGCTGATCGGCGGGCTGGCGGCGACCGTCGTCGTGGTCGCCGCCGCCCGGCGCGGCCCGTGGCTGTCGCTGACCGTCGCGGTGGGGTCCAGTCTCACCATGATGTTCAGCTTCGGCGGGCGGGTTCCGGTGTGGCCGGTGCTGCTCATGGTGCCGTTCGCGTACCTGGCCGGGCGGCGGATGGAGTCGGCGCGGCCCGCGTTGGTGACGTTCCTGGGCGTCGGGTGTGTCGGCGTGCCGCTGTCGCTGGCGATCGGCCGGTACGGGATGGCCGACTGGGGCGCGGCGATCGGGGTGATGCTGTTCGCCGCTGTGCTGCCGTGGCAGCTCGGGCGGTACATGCGCACGCGGGACGACCTGGTCCGGTCGGGGTGGCAGCGCGCGGAGGAGCTGGAGCTGCGGCAACGGATCGTCGCGGAGGAGGCCAGACTGCGGGAGAGGGCCCGCATCGCCAGCGACATGCACGACTCGCTGGGCCACGAGCTGAGCCTGATCGCCCTGCGAGCCGCCGCCCTGGAGATGTCGGGCAACGCCGAAGCCAAAGCCCTGCGCGAAAACGCCGCCGCGGCAACCGAACGCCTGCGCGAGATCATCGGCCTCCTGCGCGAAGACGCCCCACCGGTCGACCCCCTGCACGGAGGCATCACAGCCCTGGTCGACCGCGCGAGAGCATCCGGACTGAACATCAGTTTCGACGACCACCCAGCCGACGCCGGAGTCCCCGCGGCCCAGCGCCAGCCCACTGATCCCCCTCCGCCGACCGCGGATTCCGCTCCGCCGGCCGCGGGTCCCGTTCCGCCGGGCGTCGGCCCCGTTCCGCTGGCCGCGGGTCCCGTTCCGGGTGTCGTAGGTTCCGTTCCGCCGGGCGCGGATTCCGCTCCGGAGGCCGTGGGTTCCGCTCCGTTGGCTGCGGGTTCCGTTCCGCTGGCTGCCGGCCTCCCTCCACAGGCCGCAGGTTCCGCCCCGCAGGCCGTGGGTTCGGCTCCGCTGGGCGCGGGTCCCGCTCCGCTGGCCGCAGGTCCCGTTCCGGGCGTCGTGGGTTCCGCTTCGGAGGCCGCGGGTCCCGTTCCGCTGCCTGCTGGCCCCGCTCCGCAGGCCGTGGGTTCCGTCCCGCAGGGTGCCGGGCCCACTCCGCTGGCTGCGGGTTCCATCCCGCAGGGCGTCAGCCCCACTCCGCTGGCCGCAGGTTCCGCTCCGCAGGGCACCGGCCTCCCGCCACACGTCGCGGGTTCCGCTCCGCACGGCGTCGGCCCGGCTCCGCTGGCGCGGGGGTCCGCCCCGCAAGGCGCCCGCCTCCCTTCACAGGTTGCAGGTTCCGCTCCGCACGGCGTCAGCCCCACTCCGCTGGCGGGGGATTCCGCCCCGCAGAGCGCCCGCCTCACTCCACAAACCGCATTGGCCGCGGGTCCGGCTCCGCCGACCGCCGGTGCCGCTCCGGAGGCCGTAGGTTCCGTTCCGCAGGGCGTCGGCCCCACTCCGCTGGTTGCGGGTTCCGCTCCACGGGGCGCCAGCCTCCCTCCGCTGGCCGCAGATCCCGATCCGGTGGCTGCCGGCCCCACTCGGCTGGCCGCCGGTTCCCCTCCGCAGGCCGCGAGCTCCGCTTCGTTGGCTGCGGGCTCGGCTCCGTTGGCTGCAGGTTCCGCTCCAGAAGGCACCGGTTCCGCTCCGCAGGCGGTTGGTCCCCCTCCGCAGACCGCGGATTCCACTCCAGTGGTCGTCCACCACGGTGGCGTTCCCGCGCTCATCGACGGCACCCGTGCGTCCGAACTGAGCTCCACCTTCGATGCCTACTCAATGACCGCTGAAGAACCAGGCTCCGCACCTCCGTCCGCGCTTGTCGACCGGGCCCGAGCGTCCGGGCTGAATTTCAGCCTTCAGAACGACGCGACGCCTGCCGGAGAAACCGAGTCCGCACTTCGATCCGCTGGTTCCACTCCATCGACTGCTCCAAGCCCAGCACAAGCACCAGTTTCTGGCCCTGTCAGCGCATCCGGCCTGACGCCCACCTTCGAAGACCAGCCGACGACCGCCGGAGAAGCCACCGCCGCATCTCGGGCCGCCGCCGGTTCCACCCCAAACCCAGCACCGGCTGCCAACCCGCCGCCCCGCTTTCCGGCCACCCCGGCACAAAACCCGAATCCGCCTGCCGCACCGAAGCCGGAACACAGTCCTGCCTCACACACTGTCGAGAACCGAGCGTCCAGCACCGCCCACCACCCCGAAACCCCGTTGTCCAAGCCCCAGCCGAGGCGCCAACGGCAGAGCCAGCGGAGGAAACCGCACGGGAAACCACGCAGAGCCAAGGGATACCCCCAACCCGAGCGCACGCGCTACCTCCCGCGCAACTCCCCCCTTCGGACACCCACCCCGGCGCCGGAGAAAACGCACAGCCGCCGATGGTCGAACGCGCCGCCTACCGTGTGGTCCAGGAGGCGCTCACCAACGTGACCAAGCACGCCCCCGGCGCTCGCGTCACGGTCACGATTCACCGCGCGGCCCAGGAGACAGTCGTCCGGGTGTGCAACGGGCCGCCGCCCGCCGGGCCGCTACCGGGCATCGTTTCCGGGCGCCGTGGCTTGGAGGGGCTGCGCGAGCGCGTCCGGCTGCTCGGCGGCACCCTCCGCGCCGGGCCGAAGGACGGCGGCTTCGAGGTGGTGGCACGGCTACCGCATGCCTCCGCGCCGGCGCCCGTCCAACCCGTGCAGTCCGAGTCCGCGCGGCAGCACGTCCAGGCGCGGCGCGAGGTGCGCCGGACGTTGCTGGCCGCGCTGATCGTGCCGCCGTCGATCATGGCGGGGCTCCTCGGCGTGGTGGGGATCGTCTACCAGTACCAGTGGCAGACCTCCGTGCTCGACCCCGCCGACTACGCGCAGCTGCGACCCGGCCAGACCCGCGCCGAGATCGCCCCCGTCCTGCCACAACGGCAACGCGACCAGCACGTCACCGCGCCCGAGCCGCCCGGGCTGGCGTGCGAGTACTACGGCACCGGCCGCAGCATCGTCCAGCTCCGCCTGGACGCCTACCGGCTCTGCTTCGCGGGCGACCGGCTCGTGAGCAAAGAACTCCTGACCGACGAGCGAGAAGAGAGACCGACGTGATCCGTGTGCTGCTGGCCGACGACGAGGCCATGATCCGGGCCGGCGTTGCGGCGATCCTGTCCGCGGACGGCGACATCGAGGTCGTCGCCGAGGCGGGGGACGGTCGCGAGGCCGTCGAGCAGGCCCGGCGCACCCGTCCGGACGTCGCGCTCGTCGACATCCGCATGCCCCGCCTCGACGGGCTCGCCGCGGCCGAGGAGATCCGCGGCCTGCTGCCCGGCACCGGCGTCATCATGCTGACCACCTTCGGCGAGGACGCCTACATCGAGCGCGCCCTCGCCGGAGGTGCCAGCGGCTTCCTGCTGAAGTCCGGTGACCCCCGCGAACTGCTCGCCGGGGTGCACGCGGTCGCCGACGGGGCGGCCTTCCTGTCGCCCAAGGTGGCGCAGCGGGTGATCGCCCAGATGTCCGGCGACCGCGTGTCCCGGGCCGCGGTCGACCGAGCCGGCATCGCCGTCCTGACCGCCCGCGAGCGCGAGGTGCTCGCGCTCGTCGGCGCCGGGCTGTCCAATGCGGACATCGCCGAGCGGCTGTTCGTGGTCGAGGGCACCGTGAAGGCCTACGTCAGCACGATCCTCAGCCGTCTCGACGTCCGCAACCGCGTCCAGGCGGCGATCATCGCCTACGAAGCGGGGTTGGTGACATGACGTCACGCATCACGTCGCCGCAGCACCTCGTGCCCCACCGCGAGCGCGGCGGCCGCCCATGCGGCGAGGATCAGCATGCCTGCCCAGGACGGGTACGGCGGGACGAGACCGGACACCGGGTTCGGCTGCCCGGACGGCACGAGCGCCGCGGCTCCCGCGACGCCCGGCATGAAGTTCACGACCCCGAGCCCGAGCGAACCGGCCACCATCGCGGACATCAGCATCACCAGGAACGCCACCGTGATGCCGCCCGCGACGCTGCGCAACGCCGTCCCGATCCCGAGGCTCAGCAGCCCGATGAGCGCGAAGTAGGCCCCGTTCGCGGCACACGCCTGGATGATCTCTCCGGTCGACGCGGCGCGGCCGAAGCCGTCCATCAACGGGGTCGCCCCCGCGATCGCCACCGCCGCCGACACCACGCCCAGCACGAACAACACCGGCGCCAGCACCGCGGCCTTCGCGGCCAGGAAGCGGCTCCGGACGGGCACCCACTGCAACGACGCGCGGATGCTGCCCGTCGCGTACTCGCCGGCGACGAACAGACTCGCCAGCGCGATCACCGCGAACTCGGCGAGGTAGAAGCTGCCGCCAGCCACCAGCTCGGGCGCCGAACCGCCGGTGCTGCGGCTGTAGGCCAAGGAAGTCGCGGACGGCAGCACGAACACCAGCATCAGCACCACCGCCCCGGCCAGGCCCCAGAACGTCGAGCGCACGGACCAGAACTTCGTCCACTCGGAGCGGATCGCCGCGGTCGTCGTCATCACACACCAGCCTTCCGCGCGGAGTCCACGCCGTACTCGACCGCGTCCGCGGTCAGTTCCATGTACGCCTGCTCCAGCGACGCCCGTTCCTCGCTCAACCCGTGCAGCCGGACGCCCCGCTCGAAGGCCAGGTCGCCGATCGACTCGACCGGCACCCCGGTGACCAGCACGGAGTCGCCTTCGATACGGGCGCCGGGCAGCCCCGCGGCCAGCCGCGCGCCATCCGACGGAGTCGCGCACCGGGCGCGCACCACCGATCCGTCGGCGAGCAGCTCACCCAGCGGGGCGTCCGCCAGCAGGCGTCCCTTCCCGATGACGAGGAGGTGGTCCGCGGTCAGCTGCATTTCGCTCATCAGGTGGCTGGAGACCAGGATTGTCCGGCCCTCCGCGGCCAGCGAGCGCATCAGCTGGCGGACCCACCGCACGCCGTCCGGATCGAGCCCGTTCACCGGTTCGTCGAACAACAACACCCCCGGATCGCCGAGCAGTGCCCCGGCGATCCCGAGCCGCTGCCCCATCCCGAGCGAGAACTGGCCGGCACGCTTGCTCGCCACGTCCGTCAGCCCGACCGTGGCCAGCACCTCCTCGACACGGCGATCCGGGATGTCGTTGCTGCGGGCCATCGCCAGCAGGTGTTTGACCGCCGAGCGGCCCGGGTGCAGCGCCTTGGCGTCCAGGAGGGCGCCCACGGTGCGCAGGGGCCACCGCAGCTCGCTGTACCGCTTGCCGTCCACGAGCGCTTCACCGGAGGTGGGGCGGTCCAGCCCCAGCATCATCCGCATGGTGGTCGACTTGCCGGCGCCGTTCGGGCCGAGGAAGCCGGTCACCTTGCCCGGCGGCACCGTGAAGGTGAGCTGGTCCACGGCGGTTTTCTCGCCGAAGCGCTTCGTCAGCGCGTGTACCGTGATCATGGGTTCGACCGTAGGAACCGGACACGCCGGGACGCATCGGCCGAAGGGCGTCCGCCCGACTGCACTTTCGGCAGGGCAGAATGCGGCCCATGATTTCTCGGCGCAGGGTGAGCCCGCTCGACGTGGCCATGCTGGCGCTGGCCGTCGTCTCGGTCGGCCTGGTCGTCTACGTGACGTTCTTCCCGCACTCACCCGAGACCGCGCACCGCATCTTCGTCATCGACACCTCGATCTGCGGGGTGTTCCTGATCGAGTTCCTGTGGCGGTGGTCGCGCACCGGGTGGGACAAGCGCTTTCCGCTGCGCAACTGGTACGAGATCCTCGGCATGATCCCGATCGCGCACCCCGCGCTGCGCAGTTTCCGCCTGCTGAGGATCGTCATCGTGATCGTGCGGCTGGCCCGCACCGCCGATCGCGCGTTCGGCGAGCTGTTCACCCAGCGGCTGGTCGAGCGCATGTCCCGGCCGATCGTGCTGGCCATCAAGAAACCGATCACGATCGCGGTGCTCGACGAGGTGGTCAAGGTCATCGAGACCGGCAACTACCCGGAGAACCTGGCCCGCTCACTCGGCGAGAACCGGGAGACGCTGCGCGCCATCATCACCGAGAAGATCAAGGACGACCCGCAGGCCGGCCGGCTGTCCCGGCTCCCGTTCCACGACGAGATCCTGAGGTCCCTTGTGGACACGACGATGCGCGTCATGCTCGAGGTGCTGATCGACCCGCGGACGGAGGCGTTCTTCGCCCACGTCGTGCGGGAGAACCGGGAGCAGATCCGCCAGGCGGTCGTGCTCGGCCTGCACGAGGACGAGAACGACGAGCTGGAACGCGACCTGCCGGCCCGGCCGGAGCGGTCTTACGGCGCCTGAGGCACCGCGAGCCGGGCGGGCTGGGATTCACGCCCGGCTCCCGCTGCCGGCCCCGCGTCGGCTTGGCGGGGTTCTGTCGCCTTGGACGGAGGCTTGGCGCGGTCCTGCGGCGTGCCGGGCCAGGGGTCGTGCTTGCCTTCCGCTGCTGGACCTGCTTCGGCGTGGCGGGGTTTGCGCGCCTCGGGCGGAGGCTTGGCGCGGTTCTGCGGCGTGCCGGGCTGGGATTCACGCCTGCCTCCCGCTGCCGGCCCCGCCTCGGCGTGGCGGGGTTTGCCCGCCTCGGGCGGGGGCTTGGCGCGGTTCTGCGGCGCGCCGGGCCGCGGATCGTGCCTGCCTTCCGCTGCTTGGCTTGCCTCGAATCGGTGAGGCGTCCGTGCCGACGGTGGGGTCGTCCCGCGGTTCCGCGGCGCCCGAGGGGCGGGCGGTGCCGTGCCACCCTACGGTTCTCGAGGATCCGCGGGCCAGGCGTGCTTGGGATAGCGCCCTCGCAGCTCGGCCCGGACGGCCGGGTATCCGTTCTCCCAGAACGACTCCAGGTCGCTGGTGATCGCGGCCGGGCGGCCGGCGGGGGAGAGCAGGTGCAGCACGACCGGCACTCGTCCGTCGGCGACCGTCGGCGTTTCCCGCCACCCGAACGCGAGCTGCAGCTTCACCGCGAGCACCGGCCGGCCGGTCGAGTAGTCGACCCGGAACCGGGACCCGGAGGGCACCTCGATCCGATCCGGCGCGAGCTCATCCAGACGGCCGGCCTCGGGCCAGGGCAGCAGACGGCGCAGGGCGGACGCGGTGTCGATCCGGGCGAGATCTGCCCGGCGGCGGGCCCGGGACAGCTCGGGCTCCAGCCACTCGTCCACTCTGGACAACAGAGCGGCGTCGTCCACGGCGGGCCACGGGGCGCCGAGGGCGTCGTGCAGGAAGGAGATCCGCGCCCGCAAGCGCTCGGCCTCCGGAGGCCAGGTCAGGACGTCCCCGCCCCGGAGCCCGGTGAGCAGGGCCGCACGCACGAGCGCGGGGTCCGGGTCGCGCAGTGGCCGGTCGCGCAGGACGATCGCCCCCAGCCGTCGCACCCGCCGTGCCACCACGTCGCCGTTCCAGGACACGTCGTCCTGTTCGGTCACCAGGTTCGGCGCGGCCCGGACGCCCGGCTCCTCGTCCGCGCGCGCGGCGAGCCGGATGACCCCGTGGGCGCGGCCGGGGTCGCGCGTCGCCTCAGCGACCGCGAGCCACTCGGCGTCACCGAGGCCACTACCGGCGGGCAGCTCGGCGGCGGTGCCACCGGCCATCAGATAGACCGGCGAATCCGCCCCCCGCCGCCGGGCCAGTCGTTCCGGGTGGGCGAGCGCGACCACCAGCGCCGGATCGGGTGCGTCCGGGCCGCCGGGCACCAGCCGCTCCAAGCGGCGCACCTCGGCGTGCCAGCGGGACCCGCGGTCGTCGCGGAGACGGCGCAGCTCAGCCTCGACATCGGTCAGCGTGCCGCCGGCGTCCATCAGCGCCACCACCTCGGCGGCGGCACGGGCGCCGACCTCGGCGGCCCCGTCGAGCAGCGCACGGGCGAGACGCGGGTGCAGGCCGAGCTCGGCCATGCGACGGCCGCGTTCGGTGACCGTGTTCCCGTCCAGAGCGCCGAGCGTGCGGAGCAGGTCCTGGCCGGCGGCGAGCGGACCGTCCGGTGGCGGATCCCACCAGGACAGGCCCGCGCCGTCCGGTGTCGACCAGCAGGCCAGCTCCAGCGCGAGCGGGGCCAGCTCGGCGGTGCGGATCTCCGGCTCGGGGTAGGCCGGCAGAGCCGCCTGCTCGTGCTGCGGCCAGCAGCGGTACGCGCGGCCGGGCGCCTCGCGCCCGGCCCGGCCGGCCCGCTGCTCAGCGACCGCGGCCGACACCCGGACGGTCGCCAGGCCGGGCAACCCACGGCGGTGGTCCACCCGCGGCACCCGCGCCTGCCCGGAGTCGACGACCGCCCGCACCCCCGGCACGGTCAGGCTCGACTCGGCCACCGCGGTCGCCAGCACTACACGACGACGGTCACCGGGGCGCAGCGCCGCGTCCTGCTTGCCGGGTGCGAGCCGGCCGTGCAGCGGCAGGACCTCCACGCCCGGCAGGTCGAGCATGCCGGCCACCCGGGCGATCTCGCCCGCGCCGGGCAGGAACGCCAGGACGTCACCGTCGCCGTCGGCGACCGCCCTGCGCACCGCCCGGGCCACGCACGCCTCGATCCGTTCGCCGCGGGCGGGCGGGAAGTAGGTCGTCTCGACCGGGTACGTGCGGGCCCGCGCGGTGACCACCGGCGCCCCGCCGAGCAGCTCCGCCAGCCGCCCGGAGGCGACGGTGGCCGACGTCGCGAGCAGCCGCAGGTCCTCGCGCAGCCCGCCGCGCACGTCCAGCAGGAGGGCGAGCAGCGGGCGGTCGTCGAGGTGCCGCTCGTGGCACTCGTCGAGCAGCACGGTGGCGACACCGGGCAGTTCGGGGTCGTTCTGGACGCGCCGGACCAGCAGGCCCGAGGTGACCACCTCGACGCGCGTGCGCTTGGACACCTTCCGGTCGCCGCGTACCGAGTAGCCGACCGTCTCGCCCACCGGTTCGCCCAGCAACGCGGCCATGCGGGCGGCCGCGGCCCGCGCGGCGAGACGGCGCGGCTCGGCCACCACGACACGGCCGTCCGAGCGGGCCATCAGGTCCAGCGGGACGAGCGTCGTCTTGCCGGTTCCGGGCGGTGCGACGAGCACCGCGGTGCCGTGGTCGTCCAGGGCGGCGGCGAGCTCGCCGAGGACCGCGCGGACGGGGAGATCGGGCAGGTTCATGGCGACCGCAACCGTAGACGGTGGGTGATGGCTGAGTCCCTGGTCACCCGGACGTATGGCATTCGCGCGCGGGCCCCGGAACTCACAGGTTTCTCAGGGCGGGCCGATAGCCTGGGGCCGTGTTCCGCCCGTCCCCCTCCGTGCTCGACGCCGTCGGCACCCTCGTGCGGCTCGGCCTGGCCGCGGTGTGGCTGGTCTCCGGGATCGTCAAGATCAGCGACTCCGGGCAGACGTACCTGGCCGTCAAGGCCTACGACGTCCTGCCGGACGCGCTGCTGCACCCGGTCGCGACCGCGTTGCCGCTGCTGGAGCTGGTCCTGGGCGCGTTCCTGCTGCTCGGGCTCGCGACGCGCTGGGTGGCCATCGTCTCGGCCGTGCTGCTGGTGGTGTTCATCGCCGGGGTGGCCCAGTCCTGGGCGCGGGGGCTGACCATCGACTGCGGCTGCTTCGGCGGCGGTGGCGAGGTGGCGGCGGGACAGACCCGGTACCCCCAGGAAATCGCCCGCGACGTGGGTTTCCTGGTCCTGGCCTGCTGGCTGATCGTGCGCCCGGCGACCCGCGTCGCGCTGGACGGCTGGCTCCGCGGCGGGGCGCCGCAGGTCGAGATGGAAAAAGAGAGGATCTGAAGAACGTGGGTGGAGCGGAACGGTCCGCGCGCAAGCGCCGCCAGCAGCAGAGCGCTGGGGCCCGGGCGGTGACCCAGGCCCGCGGCGGTGGCGGCCCCAGCCGGAAGACGATCGTGTCGGTGGTCGCCGTGGTGGTGCTCGCCGCCGTGGTCATCGGCGGTGTGATCTGGACCAACGCGTCGAAGAACGAGACCGAGGGCACGACCATCACGCCCCAGACCGCGTCGGCCGCGCTGGACACCGCGGACGAGCGGCGGGGCGTCACGGTGGTCTCGGGCAACGCCGACGCCAAGGTGAAGCTCGACATCTGGGCCGACTTCCTGTGCCCATACTGCGCGCAGCTCCAGCAGCGGTACGGCAAGCAGATCGAGGAGCAGATCCAGGCCGGGAACGTGCAGGTCACCTACCACATGATCCCGCTGCTGACCAAGCAGTCCGACCCGCCGGGCTACTCACTGGACTCGGCGAACGCCTCCCTGTGCGCGGCGGACCAGGGCAAGTTCACCCCGTACCACGACAGCCTGTTCGCCTCGCAGCCCGAGGAGGGCAAGCGCGGCTACGACAAGGCCCAGCTGATCAAACTGGGCCAGGACCTGGGCATCACCGCGCCCGAGTTCGCGACGTGCGTGAACGCCGGCACGTACAACCAGCAGCTCGACGACGCCCTGACCCAGGTCTCGAACGACCCGAACTTCCAGGGCACGCCCACGGTCGTGCACAACGGCCAGGTGATCAACTGGACGCAGGACGGCTGGCTGACGAACCTGGTCAACCAGGCCGGATGACCCCTGGCGGGGGGTCGGTCCCGCAGGACCGACCCCCCGCGCAACGGCCATACCGGTGTCATGTAAAGTAGTCGCAGACGAGATGCGGAGTTCAACTTCGCTCCGGGGCTATGGCGCAGCTGGTAGCGCACCACACTGGCAGTGTGGGGGTCAGGGGTTCGAGTCCCCTTAGCTCCACAGTCGTCAAGATCGCCCGACCTGAACATTAGTGCAGGTCGGGCGATTTTTTTCGCTTCGCCGAACATTCGTCCATCGTGGATCCAGCTTCAGTTACCGTTCAGTAACTGGGGCAAATCTGGGGCAGCGGCTGGCTCGGCGGCAAATGGGGTCACGTGAACTGGTCTCAGACCGTCAGCCATACGGGTGGTCTTCCCGAGTTTTCCAGCTGGCGGTGATCCGGCTACACATGGTTCGCTGCGCGAGCCGTGCCAAGCACAGCGCTCATCGAGCCACATGTGTGGCCCAACCGGTGACCCAGCGAATGACGCGGGAGAGTCGGGCTGCGCCGCCCCGGCTCCCAGAAGCGGTCTCGAGAGTAGAGGTGGCCGCGAGCCCATGGTGTGCCGCGCTTCTCCTAGCCGGCGACAGCCGGGACGGGCTGGCCGGTGAACCACGAAATTCTGGGCCTCACGCCTGGTGCTCGCGTCGTCGATCCCGGGTGAGGGCGGGGAAGCAACGCTGCTGCCCTCGTCAGCGCGGGGCCGCGGGTGACCGAAGTTGACCACGGTGGCGAATGCGTCACTCCCGTTGAAGCCGTCAAACCTGCTAGTGATCTTTCAACGCTTGACGCGCTCCCATTCCCGATCTGGTGCAACGACAGCGGGAATAACATCCCGGTCTCCGCATCGCGGACGGAAGCGTGCAACCTCTACGGACTGCGACTGACCACCACGCGCACGGTCAACGGTGTCACGACCAAGACCGGCGAGCTCATGATGAACGTCTACGACTACGAGTTCTCGTCACCTGACTTGCCGTCGTGGCAGCACCAGATCGGCGTGGCCCCAATGTCAGGATGGGGTGACGCGGCTACCGCCAGCGTGTCAGGCTCGATGACCGCCACCAATCAATGCACGACGCAGGGGCCGAACACCTTTCCGATCCAGTCGCTGTCACCGACCAACGGCGTTCTGCGAGAGGGCTACGCCGGCGCGACAACCACTGCGACTGCTGTTGGCGCGATCGGCAACTGCACCACCACGTGGAACCTCGTATTCACCACACCCGGCTACAACCCTGTAACGACGACTTCCTCGCTGGAGGAGGTACGTTGCGACAACGCCACCGGCGCGAACGGTGCCCGACCGGCTCGCGTCGGCTGCGTCGTCTGGTGGTTCCCGGCGCAGGTGCTCTACAGCCAGAGCAGCTACCCGAGCCTCGCATCGCACGTATCGAGGGCACAGGCATCGGGACTGCCCGGGGCAAGCTTCGCTGCACCGCTCCACCGCACGTCGGACCCAACCCGGACCAGCACGAACCGGAACCTGGCGTGCGGCGACGCCCCGAGCATCGCAGGTCTCAGCTGCGATGAGTACCCGCTCGCCAGCACGTACGAGGGGCTAGCCTCGGGCGGCACCCGGCGCACTTTTGACAATTGCAACATCAACGCTCCCACGGGTGTGACCGGGCCGACCGGGGCGAGCGCCTGCATGATCACCGCGACTGAGAACAATGCCCAGGGCGGCATCATGGTCGGCTTCTATTACGACAACCGGGTCCTTGAAGCAGACCCCTACCGCGTTGGTGTCGGAACCTAGCCTGCCAGAACCATCAAGCTGAGTACCATGTCGCCGCGGGAGCCGCGCGCTCCCGCGGCGACATCTGAAACCACGGCGACGGGACACTGGGGAGCTGCCGCATGAGCGACACCGCGAGCGTGTACGTCCAAGATCACTCCTTCGTGCTCGGCGACGCCGACGCTGAAACGCCCTTTGAGGCGATGGACTACTCGACTGGCGTGGCTGGGGTCATGCAGTCAGCTGCCCTGCTCTATGCCGGAGTCGACCGCGGCTACGTCACGGTCAGCGTGGACGCCGCCGAAGCCCGCCCGGCCCTTGAAACGCCTCAGCAGTGGACCGCCCTCGCGGAGTGGGACGATGTCGCGGAAATCAGCCTGGAAATCCCGAACGGGGAGCTGCGGGTCGATCAGCTGGAGTACCGCCCGGGCGAAACCCGGATAGAGCTGCCCGTCCTCAGCGCGGCCGGACCGGGCTCCTACCGGGTGCGCATCCACGCCAGCGGCCGAGACCGCCATTTCGACCAGGCAGTCGACGACTCGGGGGAGAGCTTCCACCTCGTGGTCTGGCCGCAGCCGCCAGCTCCGCCACTGATCATCAAGGCGACGTCAGCATGTGGTTACGGGCTCCGCCTGAACCAGAATGCTCGGTCGGCCGCCCCAAGCGCCGAAACTGCAGCTGGCGATCAGCGCAACCAGGACGAGCGCTAGGAGATGCTCAACCGGGCCCTTCGACAACTTGGCCCATGATGCTGATTGAGTGAGCTCAACGAGGCGCCGGTCAGAACGAGTTGCAGGCTGGAGTGCGAGTCCGTCGTTGCGCGCAGGGTGCAGATCGAACCGAGACACAGCGGTACTTTCCAAGAGATCCGAAAACTCGTCGATGGCCGCGTCCACGCGGCGTTCCAACTGGACCAGCGACACGTTCACAGTGGGTGAGCCTGTGCGCTGGTGAAGCAGCAGCGTCGTGGCGGGTCCGCATGGGTGCCGACGGTATGTTGAACCCGTACATGATTCGGGAGCTCGCGGAGAGCTCGAAGTGCATCCCGCGGTGGTCTACCGCCACGTGGCTGATCGGGACGCGGTCGACATCGGGAAGTACGAATCTGCGCGCGGTGTTCGTTCAGTACGCCGGGGTGGCGAGGCGAGTCGCACTCAACGGACCCGGAGCCGAGGCGTGTGGGCCCACCGTAGACCGTGCAATGAGGACGCTCCTTAGCGCCGGGCTGGGACAGGACGAGGTAGCGCTGGTGTGCCGTCTGCTTGTTTGCCAGGCGTACCTACTCATCTCGTTCCAGGATGACCAGCGCAAGGCGAGTGCGGTGAAGGCGCGGATCTCCGACAGCTTGGGGGCACCGCCGGACCCGAACGTGCTGGCTTGGCGACGCTGCAAGAGGAAGTACAGGCCCGGCGCAAGGACTCAGAAGAACCCGGTACAACTTCGACGAGTTCTTCGACCATGCTGTCGGCGGGCTGCTCGACGGCGTGAAGAAACGGCTCGACGAGGTAGAGGGCCACGGACCAACGTCGCTGCCGCCAACGTGGCGCCCGAATGGATCTTCTCCGTCCCCGACTGCGATCTTGGTGCACCCACGCACGTGTCACTCACCAACCGGTGTGCTCGTGGCCGTCCTGCTCGACCAGGCGCAAAGCGTGAGGTTGCCGAGCCGGTCGTAGGACAGGCGCGGCGGCGCCTACCTCACCGGCTACCGCTACTACAACCCCACCTGGGCTCGCTTCACCCAACCCGACCCCACCAACCAGGAACCCAACCGATACGCCTACGCGGCGGGCAATCCAGTTCGAAACGTCGACCCGACCGGTGCGAGCTGGTGGACGACGGTTCTGTGTGTTTCGCAGCAGTTTCGCCAAGGGCGTTGTCGGAGGCACGATCGCGACTGCTATCGCTGGCGGAGCTGTGGGACTTGGTGCCACAGGTGGAGGTCTCGCCGGAATCGTGATCGGCGCGACCGACGCCGTGAACAAATGCTGATTCTGATGACCGAATGAGGTGACTAGCAGAATGAACGATGGGAAGGCTGGCCAGTCTCGGCGGACGGGGGTGGCCAGCCTCCTCCTCGTCGAGGCGGCCTTCCTGGCGCTTTTGGCGATCTTGGCAACAGTAGCTGATGGGGGTGTGGCACTGATTGTCTCAGCCCTCGTCCTTGCGCTGTCTTTGCTAATCATTGGTATTGCTAATCTGAGCGAAAGGCGCAAACTTGCACGAGGCAAATCAGTTTTGGTGGGGGCAATCGCTGCGTTGGCGGCATGGTGCGGCTGGAGCGCTGGTGATTGGGTCACCACTGCCGCCGAATTGAGTAGTTCGACCGCGACTATTGTGCACGTTCTACTGCTGCTGGCCGCAGTAGTGGTCATAGGTCTGTCGTTACGGCCTTTGACGCGCGACGCCCGGTGACGCAAAGGGCTCAACCTGCCTCTTGGCATTCGTCAATAATTCGTCAGGAGGGAGGAAGTTGACCCGAACTGATGGCGGTCGTCAGCAAGCAACGATCAGTCGACAATCTGTAGAAAGGCGTATCAAGTGCAGCATTGAACGCTCTGTGACTTGCGGAAAACCCACTCATTTATTATCATAAATACCTCGAAAGAGGGAGCCGTTGGCAAGTCTCTTTGTCAAGGAATCTGCCCTCACCATATGTGTCTATGAGCGTAGGTGCCGAGGGTAAAGCTGGCGCGACGTCTCCGCCGAGTCCATGCGGGACGCGCTGGAGAGCAGCCCGTACCGCTCGACGCTCTCCACGATCAGGCTCTCCGTCGAGGCGAGGCCGCGGGGGATACAACGACCTCGTGGGGACCCATCCCGGCCACAATCGAACTGCTCGCCGCGACGTCACTGCGCGTCGGACAACACGCCGCCGACGCGACACCCAAAGCCTTCGCCGTCGAGCGGACACCGCCGACGAAGCCGGCGGCCTCGTCGGTCGCGGCCGTCGGCACGCTCGCCGCGATCCCCACGGTCGTGCCGACGGCACTGTCCGCCGACCCCGCACAGCGCGCGGCGCACTGGCACGTACGCAACGGCCTCTACGCGATGGTGGCCGAAGCGTGGCCGCCGGGACGACCGCTCTGCTCAAGGACATCGTCGTGCCGGTCCCCGAAATCCTGCCGACCTGTGAGGCACTGAATATCCTGTTCGATCGGCACGACTACCGCGACAGCGTCATCTTCGGCCACGTGAAAGACGGAAACATCCACTTCATGCTCACTGAGCGCCTCGGCGACGCCGCGCCGCTCGACCGCTTCCCGCGGTTCGCCGACGACATGGTCGGCCTCGTCCTCGGACGAGGCGGCTCACTCAAAGCCGGGCATGGAACGGGGCGCATGATGGGCTGGTCGAGCCGCGCAATGTCGTCCTCGACGATGACCGCGCGTTGGGCGAGTTCCGTGCTTTGACCGACACCGTGCATGCTGGTGACGCGCGGATCTGGATGCAGATCAATCACCTCGGGCGGGTCAGCACAGTGCCGTTCAGCGGACGGCCGGTGGCGCCCTCGGCGCGGCCCGTGAACCGGTTCCCCGGGTTCAACCTGCGCAGGCGCGTGAGTTGTCCGGGCACCGATATCGGGCGAGACCTCCAGCAGGTCGACTCCGGCGCCGCAACCAGCACAAGACCTTCTCGGCGCCCTCAGACGCGCCGTGAACGGACAGCGAGACGGGTCTCAAGCCGAGACGCTCGGCCGCGCAGGGGCTTGAGTCAGGTCGACCCCGAGCTGACGCAGGAAGCCGAGGTTGTCGTACTGCACCCACTCCTCGGCCAGCTTGCCGTCCTCGTGGTAGCGGAAGATGTTGATGAGTTCGAGTCGCATCGGCTGCCCGTTCGGCGGAATCGTGCCGATCGGGGACGCCGTGAAAGGCGCGGTGAAACGGCCCGACATCGAGGTGTGACAACCGATGTACTGACCCTGGCTGACGATGGTGCGCCGCTCGCACGCGAATCCTTCGAACGCGGCACGCATGGCCTCGAAGAAGGAACGGAGCTCCGGGTACGTCAGATCGCCATCAGGCCCGTGAAAAACGAAGTCGTCGGCGAAGTACGCGTCCAGCTTTTCATCGTCGGCCACGGCGATCGCTTCGCGGCCGATCCGCACCAGGGCACGCGCCCGCTCGTCGTAACGCGTGTCGTCAGGAGAAATGAATTCGTTCATCGGGATTTCCTTTCACGAGCAGCGGCGTTGTCGCTGAATCCGACGCTACACCGTGAACGCGCCGTTCGTGGGTATCCAGGGCATGCAATGATCGGTCTGCTCCCATAACAGCCGCGCATGGCTGGGCGGCTAAAGTGGTGCTGTGCCCGAACTCAGTCTCAGCGCTCTCAATGTCGTTCGCGCGGTGGCCGCTCACGGTTCTCTCAGCGGTGCGGCGCGCGCCCTCGGTTATTCTCAGCCCGCCATTTCCCGGCAGGTGGCGGCTGCCGAGAAGGCCGCGGGTCAGCCGCTTTTCGTGCGCGGTGCGCGGGGCGTCCGGACGACGGCGGCGGGAGAGCTGGTCGCCCGGTTCGCCGCTGAGACTCTTGCCGGCCTTGACCGGCTGAGTGAACGGCTCGACGAACTGACTCACGGCCCTGAGGTGCGGGTCCGCGTGGGGGCCTTCCCAGCCGCGAACGCCGCCCTGCTCCCCTTCGCACTGGCCAGAGCACTGAAGCAGCAGCCTCGGCTGTCGTTCACGCTTACGGAGGCCTCCTCCCCGCAGCTGGTGCTCCAGGTCATCAGCAAGCGGCTGGACGTCGCGGTGGTGGCCTCCGGGCCCGGCCTGCCCCAGCCGGCCCTGGAGGGATTGCACATCGCCCCGTTGCCGGGTGGCGAACTGATGGTGGCCGTGCCGTCCGGGCACACCCTCGCCGCGGTCGAAGGCGCCGTGCCAGTGCGTGAACTGGCCCATCTGCCCTGGATCGTGGGCAAGGGCGCACGTGACGAGCCCCAGTTCGGAGCCTGGCCCACCCTCACGGATCCGCACATCGCCTTCCGTGCGAAGACGTGGCACAGCCGCTTCGGACTCGTCGCCGCCGATCTCGGGATCTGCGTCGTTCCGGACATCCTCGCCCCGGTCGTCCCGGAGAACATCACCCTGGTACGCGTGGACGATCCGAACTGGCTCGGACGGGGCATCATGGCGGTCACCCGAAATGACGCGACAGAAGCCCATGAAGCCGTCGTACGGGCCCTGAAGGAACCACCTCACTGAGCCGTTGTCAACCTGTCCCGGGAAGGGAGTGGCGCACCTCAGCGGTGATGTGCTCCGAGGTCTCCGGACACGTCTTCCAAGTAGACTGGCGGAGGAGCCCGGAGGAGTGTTTCATGGCAAGGAGACCGAGAAAGTACTCGCCGGAATTGAAGGCTGAGGTCGTCAACGCGGTACTCGAGGGCGGGCTGAGCTATACCGAAGCGGCGCGCGATTTTGATTTGGTCGCGCAGACGGTGCATAACTGGGTGACGGCCGAGAAAAAGAAGAGAGCTGAAGAGTCGCCGACCGCGACGC
>NZ_PQHY01000064.1:0-39461 GCF_003385175.1 Amycolatopsis ruanii | reverse complement strand
TCGTGGGGTCGGAGAGGTGTAGAAGAGAGAGGGCTCGGTGTGGGTGCCGGCGTGGGCGCCGACCCCCACGCCGACGCCCACGCCGGCACCCACACCGAGCCCGACGCCGACGCCACCGCCGCCCGCCTGACCTCACAGATTGCTGGAGTGCCCGGGGAACAGGTGCGCCTCGGGGTCCAGGGTGACGGCGATGTTGTTGATCGCGGTCGCGGCCTCGCCGAACCCGGTCGCGATGAGCTTCACCTTGCCCGGGTACGCGGCGACGTCCCCGGCCGCGAACACCCGCTCCACGCCGGTCGCCATCGTCGAGTCGACCCGGATGGCGCGCTGGTGGATGTCCAGTCCCCAGTTCTCGATCGGCCCGAGGTCGGCGGTGAACCCGAGCGCGGCCACCACCGCCTGGGCCGGCAGCCGGATCGGCTCCTCGTCCTTGACCCGCACCTCGAACTCGGCGAGCGCGCCGTCCGGCCCCTCCCGCAGGGCCGTGACCTCGGCGTCGGTGATGATCCGCACCCCCAGCTCACGGGCCTGCGTGACGATCGACTCGGCGGCGCGGAACTTGGCCCGCCGGTGCACCAGCGTCACGCTGGCGGCCAGCGGGTGCAGCGCCAGCACCCAGTCGAACGCCGAGTCCCCGCCGCCGACGACCACGACGTCCTGCCCCGCGTGCGCGTCCAGCGAGGGCACGAAGTGGACCATGCCGCGGCCGAGCCAGCCGTCCCCGGCGGGCAGCGGGCGCGGGGTGAACTCGCCGATCCCGGCGGTGATCAGCACCGCGCGGGCGTGCACGACCTCACCGCCGTCGAGCACCACGTCCAGCCCGTCGTTCCCGCGGCGCAGCTCCTCGGCCTTGCGCCCGAGCAGGTAGTGCGGCTGCCACGGCGCAGCCTGCTCGACCAGCCCCTTGACCAGGTCCCGGCCGCGCACCGCGGGGAACCCGCCGACGTCGTAGATCAGCTTCTCCGGGTACATCGCGGTGACCTGACCGCCGGCTTCGGGCAGCGAGTCGACGACCGCCATCGACAGCCCGCGGAACCCGGCGTAGTACGCGGCGAACAGACCGGTCGGGCCCGCCCCCACGATCAGCACGTCCACTGACAGATCCATGGATCGACCGCCCTTTCGCCGTGATCCACCTCACCTCCGATCTAACCATTCCGGGTGCGCAAACACACGGAGCGAGCGCCCGGCGGACGGGCCAGACTCGGGTTATGGCTGAACAGGAATACCGGATCGAACACGACACGATGGGCGAGGTGAAGGTGCCCGTCGACGCGCTGTACCGGGCCCAGACCCAGCGCGCCGTCGAGAACTTCCCGATCTCCGGCCGGGGCCTCGAGCGCGCCCAGATCCGTGCGCTCGGCCTGCTCAAGGCCGCCGCGGCGCGGGTCAACGCCCGGTTCGGCGTGCTGGAGGGCGACCTGGCGAACGCGATCGCCGCGGCCGCCGACGAGGTGGCCGAGGGCAGGCACGACGCGCACTTCCCCATCGACGTCTTCCAGACCGGGTCCGGCACGTCGTCGAACATGAACGCCAACGAGGTCATCGCGACACTGGCGAGCCGGGCCCTGGGCGGTGACGTGCACCCGAACGACCACGTCAACGCCTCGCAGTCGTCGAACGACACGTTCCCGACGACGATCCACATCGCCGCCACCGAGGCCGTGCTGACCGACGTGATCCCGGCGTTGCAGCACCTCGCCGAGACCATCGAGGGCCGCGCGCAGGAATGGCAGGACATCGTCAAGTCCGGCCGCACGCACCTGATGGACGCCGTGCCGATCACGCTGGGCCAGGAGGCCGGGGCGTGGGCGGCGCAGGTCCGCTTCGGCATCGAGCGGCTGGAGTCCGGGCTGGGACGACTGGGTGAGCTGCCGATCGGCGGCACCGCGGTCGGGTCCGGCCTGAACGCGCCGGACGGCTTCGGCGCGGCGGTGGCCGAGGAGCTGGCGAAGGTCACCGGGCTGCCGCTGACCGAGGCCCGCAACCACTTCGAGGCGCAGGCCAGCCAGGACAGCGTGGTCGAGACCTCCGGCCACCTGCGCACGGTCGCGGTGTCGCTGGCCAAGATCGCCAACGACCTGCGGTGGCTGGGCTCGGGCCCGCGCACCGGGCTGGCCGAGCTCCAGCTGCCGGACCTGCAGCCGGGGTCGTCGATCATGCCGGGCAAGGTCAACCCGGTCATCCCGGAGGCGACGCTGCAGGTGGTCGCGCAGGTGATCGGCAACGACGCGGCGGTGGCCTACGCCGGTTCCCAGGGGAACTTCCAGCTCAACGTGAACCTGCCGGTCATCGCGCGCAACGTGCTGGAATCGGCGCGGCTGCTGGCCGCGGTGTCGCGCCTGCTGGCCGACAAGGTGATCGCCGGGATCACGGTCAACGAAGAGCGCACCAAGGCCTACGCCGAAGGCAGCCCGTCGATCGTGACGCCGCTCAACAAGTACATCGGTTACGAGGAGGCGGCCGCGGTCGCGAAGCAGGCGCTCAAGGAGCTGAAGACGATCCGCGAGGTCGTCATCGAGCGCGGCTACCTCGAGCAGGGCAAGCTCACCGAGGCCCAGCTCGACGAGGCCCTCGACGTGCTCCGGATGGCGCGCGGCGGCAAGTGAGCGGTGGCGGCCACCCGGGCGCCGGGTGGCCGCCACGGCCGGTCAGCGGCGGCGCAGGGACTTGTCCGCGAGCGCGGGCGGGGTGTAGTCGGGGTCGACCGCGTTGAGGTCGACGCCCGGCGGGACGATCTCGTCGATCCGGTCCAGCACGTCGTCGTCCAGCACCAGGTCCGCGCCGGCCAGCAGGTCGGCGAGCTGCTCCGGCGTGCGCGGGCCGATGATCGCCGAGGTGACCGCCGGGTGCGAGCGCACGAACGCGAGCGCCAGGTGCGTCAGCGGGCGGCCCAGGTCGGCGGCGACCTTCTTCAGCTCGTTGGTCGCCGCCAGCTTCGCCGCGTTGCCGGGCAGGGCCGGGTCGAACTTGTGGTTCTGCAACGCCACCCGGCCGGCCTGCAGGTCCACATCGGACGCCGTCGAGTACCGCCCGGACAGCCAGCCCGACGACAGCGGGCCCCAGGTCAGCACGCCCATGCCGTAGCGCTGCGCGGTCGGCAGGACGTGCCCCTCGATGCCCCGGTTGAGGATCGAGTACGGCGGCTGCTCGGTGCGGAACCGCACGTGCCCGCGCCGCTCGGCCACCCACTGCGCCTCGACGATCTGCTCGGCCGGGAAGACCGACGAGCCGATCGCGCGCACCTTGCCGGCCCGCACGAAGTCCGACAGCGCGGACAGGGTCTCGTCGATGTCGGTGGTGTGGTCGGGGCGGTGCACCTGGTAGAGGTCGACGTGGTCGACGCCCAGCCGCCGCAGGCTGGCGTCCAGCGCCTTGGTCAGCCAGCGCCGCGAGTTGCTGCCGGAGCCGCCGAGGCCGTAGAAGTGCCCCTTGGTCGCCAGCACGACGTCGTCGCGGCGCCCCTTGAGCGCCTTGCCGACGATCACCTCGCTCTCGCCGTCGGAGTAGATGTCGGCGGTGTCGACGAAGTTGATGCCCGCGTCGAGCGCGGTGTGGATCATCCGGACCGATTCGTCGTGGTCGCGGTTGCCCCACGCGCCGAACATCATCGCGCCCAGCGTGTACTCGCTGACCTCGATGCCGGTGCCGCCGAGAATCCGTCGTCGCATTTCGAGTTCCTCCCTCGTGGTGCCTGTGCCGACCACGTTCCCGCCGGTGGGAGGTCCGGACCAGGCAACGCTCGACCTGGGTCTGGCAGTACCAGGCAACGCGGTCGCCGCATCCGGATACTGGAGGCATGGACGGAGCTGAACTGGGGGCGTTCCTCAAGGCGCGCCGCGCGGCGCTGGACCCGCGCGACCTCGGCCTGCCGCAGGGTGTGACGCGGCGGCGCGTCGCCGGGCTGCGCCGGGAGGAACTGGCGCAGCTGGCCGGGATCAGCGTCGACTACCTGACCCGTCTGGAGCAGGGCCGCGCGCGGAACGTGTCGGAGGAGGTGCTCGATTCGCTCGCCCGGGCGTTGCGGCTCAACCCGGACGAGTGCACCTACCTGCACAACCTCGCGACGCAGCGGCGCAAGCGGAACGGACGATGCCCGGTGCAGCAGGTGCGCCCGGCCCTGCAGCAACTGCTGGACGCCATGTCGGTGCCCGCCTTCGTCTTCGGCCGCTACCTCGACGTGCTGGCCTGGAACCCGCTGGGCGGCGCGATCGCGTTCGACTTCGGGTCGTTGCCGCCGGAGGACCGCAACCTGCCGAAGCTGTTCTTCCTCAACGAGGCCGAAGCTCGCACCCTGCACCCCGAGTTCGACCAGGTCTGCGAGGAGGTGGTGGCGAACCTGCGGGCCGAGGCGGGCCGGTGCCCGGACGATCCCCGGCTGGCCCAGCTGATCGGTGAGCTGTCGCTGCGCAGCGACCCGTTCCGCCGCCTGTGGGCGAGCCACCACGTGCGGGACAAGGCCCACGGCCACAAGCGCATCCACAACCCGCTGGTCGGGGAACTGCACCTGCGGTACGAGACGCTGCGCCTGCCCGACGAACCGGACCAGGCGATCGTGACCTACACGGCGGAGCCCGGCTCGGAGTCGGAGCGGGCGCTGGGCCTGCTGGCCAGCTGGGTCGCCACGGACGACATCGATCAGGCGACGTTGCGCCGCGCCGCCGGCGGCTGATACTCGCGCGACCGGTCGGCGGGCTCGGCGAGTTCCCGGCCGGTTTCGTCGAGGCTGGTCCGGTCCACCGGCTCGGCGCCCGCCCGGTTGCCGGGCCACGGCCACCGGCCCTCGCGCCGCGCGACCAGCCCCGCGCAGACCACGCCGAACAGCAGCGGCAGGTGGCTGGCCAGCCGTTCCCAGCCGACCCGGCCGCCGAGCACGTCGAACAGGGACAACCCGGCCAGCACGGCGGCGAAGCTGAGCAGGACCGGCAGCTGGCTGCGCGCCTGGCGCGGCTTGGCGGCCGCCCACAGCAGGGCGATCGCGATGGCGAAGTTGAACGCCGCGGCCTCGTGCTCGACGTGCGAACCGGGCTGGACGACCATCCCGTCGCCCATCCGCTGCGGCACGAACAGCAGCGACACCACAATGGACAGCTGGGCGACCGCGGTGATCACCAGCGCCCACCGCGGCCAGTCGTGCCGGGCCGGCCGGGCGGGCGCGTGGTCGAGCACGCGCCCGGCCACGTCCGGCGACGCCGCGGCCGGTTCCAGGCGCACCAGCCGCGTCACCGCCGCCGCCTCGTCCTGCCAGGCCAGGCAGGCCGCGCAGCGCGTCACGTGCTCGTCCAGCGCAGCCGGATCCACCCCCGGGTCCTCACCGTCGAGGGTGGCCGAGATCGCCTCGCGCGCGGTCGCACAGTCCATGTCTGCCAGGTCGTCCTATCCCGCGGGATAGTTCCCGCACCCCTTCGACCGCGGGGACCGGTTGGCCATAAGGTCATCGGCCAGGGCCTGCACTGGGAGGAACGCGCAATGGACGACGACGAGATCACCCGGCACGCCTTCCTGGCGGCACGCGGGGATCGGGCGGCCGCCGAGCGTTTCGTGTCCGCGACCCAGCGCCAGCTGCACCGGCTGCTGACCTACCTGTCCGACCCCGGTGTGGCCGAGGACCTGGTGCAGGAGACCTATCTGCGGGCCTTCGCCGCGCTGCCGTCGTTCGCCGGCCGCTCGCCCGCCCGGATGTGGCTGCTGTCCATCGCCAAGCGCGTCGCGGCCGACCACCTGCGCACGACCCGCCGCCGCCCGCGGACCAGCCAGGTCGAGGACTGGGTGGCGACCGCCGAGCAGAGCGGGGCCCGGACGCCCGACCACGGCCGGCTCGTCGTGCTGCGCGAGCTGATCGCCGAGCTGGAGCCCGAGCGCCGGGAGGCGTTCGTGCTCACGCAGGTGATCGGGCTGTCCTACGCGGACGCGGCGGAGGTGTGCGACTGCGCGGTCGGCACCATCCGGTCCCGCGTGTTCCGCGCCCGCGAGGACCTGACCAGCGCACTCAACTCGAACGGGCGAGCGGCGTCACTCGGCTGAGCTCCAGCGGTGCTCGACGCGGGCGAGCCGCCAGTAGGCGATGGCGGCCACCCACACGACGACGAACAACCCGACGACGATGTAGCCGACGTTGTCCAGCTCGATGTCGGCGATCCAGTCGATCAGCGCGCCGGACCAGCCCAGGTCGTCCCTGGCCACGCCGACCAGTTCGATCGTGCCGATGACCAGCGCCACCGCGACGGACAGGCCGGTGATCGTGAGGTTGTAGTAGATCTTGCGGACCGGGTTGGCGAAGGCCCAGTCGTAGGCGAAGTTCATGAACGTGCCGTCGAGCGTGTCGAACAGGCTCATCCCGGCCGCGAACAGCAGCGGCAGGCACAGGATCGCGTACCAGGGCAGGCCGGCCGCGGCGCCGGACCCGGCGAGCGCCAGCAGGAGCACCTCGGTGGCGGTGTCGAACCCGACGCCGAACAGCAGCCCGACCAGGTACATCTGGCCGGGGCGGCGGATCGAGCGGGTGAGCCGGCCGAGGAAGCGGTTGACGAACCCGCGCGAGTCGAGCCGGGCCTCCAGCTCGGCCTCGTCGAAGCGGCCGCGACGCAGCTCGCGCCACACCTTCCAGATCCCGATCAGCGCGACCAGGTTGAGGATGCCGATCAGGTACAGGAACCCGCCGGACGCGCCGGTGGAGATGAGGCCGAGCACCCGGTGCGCGGACGAGCCGTCCTCGGTCCAGCTCAGGATGCCCTTCGCGCCGATCGCGACGAGCACCGCCAGCACGACGACCACGGTGGAATGCCCGAGGGCGAACCAGAACCCGACGGAGAGCGGGCGTTGGCCCTCGGCCATCAGCTTGCGGGTGGTGTTGTCGATCGCGGCGATGTGGTCGGCGTCGAACGCGTGCCGCATGCCGAGCGTGTAGGCCGTGAGCCCCAGCCCGAAGCCGAACACCTGCGTGCCGACGGCGTAGTGCCCGGGCACCACGAGCAACGCGAGGATCCCGAAGGCGACCGCGTGCAACACGACGATCGCCAGCAGCAACAGGCCCGTGCGGTAGGTGTCCTGCCTGCGCCAGGACAGGGTGGGTGAAGTCCCCATGGAGACCGCCTTCCAGCACCTCGTGGATGGTCCAATCGGTGCCGTGGCCGGTCTCCTGGCTTCGGATCGACATCCGCGGCCCGCCTTCCCGGACTCGCGTCCAGTGGCTGTCCCGGGCCGGGACTTCCCGTTCACAGTGGCGAGGGCCGCGCCGGTTTCACACCGGACTTCCCGAGCACCACGGCCCGCCCACGGTACGGTTCGGCCGCGCGGCGGAGCAAGAGCCATCCCAGTGACCGGGGCCCTACCGCTGGGGACGGGGAATGTGCTGGGTGTCGGCGGCCCTGCCCGGCTCTCCGGGCTGTCCGCTCAGCTCCCGGTCGCCTCCTCGATCAGCGACTTCGCGACCCGCTTCGCCGTCGCCACGGCCGTCGGCGTCACGTCGAGCGACGCGGCCACCGTCGCCCCCTCGACGAGGATCAGCAACGCCTCCGCCAGCCGCGCGGGGTTGCGCACCCCCGCCTCCGCCGCGATGTCCCGCAGGTAGCCCAGCAACCACCGTTTCGACGCCGCGATCACCTGGCGCCCCGGGTGGTCCGCCTCCGGCAGCTCGGCGTGCGCGTTGACGAACGCGCAGCCCCGCGTGTTCTCGGTCGCGAGCCAGTCCGCGAGCGCGTCGAACACCGCCAGCAGCCGGCGAGCAGGCGTCGACCGGCGGCCGGCGAACGAGTGGACCCGCTCGCGCCACCGCACGTCCCGGCGCCACAGGTAGAGCGCGACCAGCTCGGCCTTCGAACCGAACCGGTCGTACAGGGTCTTCTTGGTCACCCCGGCCTCGGCGGCGATCGTGTCCACGCCCACCGCGTGGATCCCGTTGTCGTAGAACAGCTTCCCGGCGACCGTGAGGATCCGTTCGGCGGCCGGGGTCAGCGGCTTGTCCGTCTCCACGACTTGACAGTACACCGACCGGTATAGCTACGGTAGCTATACCGACCTGTATACCGAAGGAGGCCGCATGCGGGGGAACGTCGTCGCCGGAACCGGTTTCGTCCTGTTCTGGAGCTCCGGTTTCGTGGGCGCGACGCTGGGCGCCCACTCCGGCGGCGCGGTGGCGCTCCTGGCCTGGCGGTTCCTCGCCGCGGGCCTGCTGCTGGGCGCGTGGTGGATCATCCGCCGCCGCTCGATGCGGCCCCGCGACGCCGCGATCCAGGCCGGTCTCGGCGTGCTCTCCCAGGGCGCCTACCTGTACGGCGTGTACGCGGCGGCGGATCTCGGCGTGGCGGCCGGGACGTCGGCGCTGATCGCCGCGCTGCAACCGATCGTGGCGGTGGTACTCAGCCAGTTCGTGCTGGGCGAACGCGCCGGGGCGCTGCGGTGGGCCGGGCTGGTCGTCGGGCTGGCCGGGGGGGCGCTGGTGGTGAGCGACGACCTGTCCGGCCGCCCGGGCACCCCGCCGCTGGCCTACGCGCTGCCGTTCCTGTCGATGCTCGCCCTGGTCGCCGCCACCCTGATCGAACGCAAGACGGCGTCCGCCGTGCCGCTCTGGGACGGCCTCGTGGTGCAGTGCGTGACCAGCGCGGTCCTGTTCACCGGCATCGCGGCGCTCACCGGAGACCTGACTCCGCCGGCGGATCCGGACTTCTGGGTCGCGGTCGGGTGGGTCATCGTGTTCTCCACGTTCGGGGGATACGGCTGCTACTGGCTGGTCCTGCGTCGTAGCTCGGTGACGACGGTGTCGAGCCTGCTGTACCTCACACCACCTACGACGATGGTGCTCGCCTGGCTCATGTTCGGCGATTCGATCACCCTGCGTGGTCTGCTCGGGCTCGTCGTCTGCCTGGGCGCGGTCGCCGTGGTCCTGCGTCCCCGGAAATTGTCGGTGGGTGGAGAGATGATGTCCGCATGCTCCTCGCCGACGTCGTCACAGCCTCCGCCTCGCTAGCGGCCACCCGCTCGCGCAAGGCGAAGGTCGCGACGCTGGCGGACCTGCTCAACCGCGCGGACGAGCGGGAACTGCCCGCCGTCGTGGCTTTCCTGACCGGCCGGCCCACCCAGGGCCGGATCGGCACGGGCTGGCGCACGCTGGCCGAGCTGGGCGCGAGCCCGGCCGACGAACCGAATCTGACAGTGGCCGAGGTCGACGCCGCCCTCGGCGAAGTGGGTGCCGCTTCGGGCAGCGGGTCGGCCAGGCGCCGGTCCGGCCTGCTGACCGGGCTGTTCACCCGGGCCACCGAAGCCGAACAGCAGTTCCTCTTCCGCCTGCTCACCGGCGAGCTGCGGCAGGGAGCGCTGGAAGGCGTGATGCTCGACGCGATCGCGGCGGCGGCGAACGTGCCCGCCGAAGCGGTCCGGCGCGCGTTCATGCTGTCCGGGCGGCTGCCGGTCACCGCGCTGGCCGCGGTCACCGGCGGCGAGGCCGCGCTCGGCGGCTTCGGACTCGAGCTGGGACGTCCGCTGCGGCCGATGCTGGCGTCCCCGGCGGAATCGCTCGACGAGGCGGTGCGCGAGCACCCGTCCGCCATCGTCGAGTACAAAATGGACGGAGCGCGGATACAGGTGCACCGCGACGGCGACGAGGTGCACGTCTACACGCGAACGCTGCGCGAGATCACCCAGCACGTGGGCGAGCTGGTGTTTCTGGTGCGAGCACTGCCCTGCCGGTCGGTGGTGCTCGACGGCGAGACGCTCGCGCTGACCGACGACGGCAGGCCACGGCCGTTCCAGGAGACGATGAGCCGGTTCGGCAGCACGCGCGAGGAGCAGGTGCGCGCGTTGCTGCTGCGACCGTACTTCTTCGACTGCTTGCACCTGGACGGCACGGACCTGCTGGACAAGCCGTTGCGGGAGCGCAACGAGGCGCTGCGCCGGGCGGCCGGCGAGCACCTCATCCCGGGGCGGAGCGAACCGCCGGATCCGAGCGCGATCCTCGCGGCGGCCCTCGACGCCGGGCACGAGGGCGTCATGGTGAAAGCGCTCGACTCGCCGTACGCGGCGGGGCGGCGGGGGCGGGCGTGGCTGAAGGTGAAGCCGGTGCACACGCTCGACCTCGTCGTCCTCGCCGCGGAGTGGGGCCACGGCCGCCGCACGGGGTACCTGTCGAACCTGCACCTCGGCGCACGCGACCCGGACGGCGGCCCGCCGATCATGGTGGGCAAGACGTTCAAGGGGCTCACCGACGAGTTGCTCGCGTGGCAGACCAAGACGTTCCAGGAAATCGAGACGCACCGGGACAAGTGGACGGTCCACGTCCGGCCGGAACTGGTGGTCGAGATCGAACTGGACGGCGCCCAGGTCAGCACCCGCTACCCGGGCGGTGTGGCACTGCGTTTCGCGCGCGTGGTGCGCTACCGCCCGGACAAGGACCCAGCCGACGCGGACACCATCGACGCCGTCCGCGCCACCCTCCGGAGGTGACGCCAGGAATCACGCCGCGACCACGAGCAGCCCCGGCCCAGGGCGGCCTCGTCCTGACACGGAAGCTGCCCGTGCAACCCGGTCAGCGATTTCGACCGGCGAAGCCGTCACGGCGACCGGCGATCACACCCGGCCGAGGAAGATCGGGTTCGTCATCGCGGCCATGGCGCCGAAGTTGAGACCAGCCGACAGGGCGGGAGCACCCGCCGAACCATCAGCAAGGGGGTGACGTACCTCAGCACGCACATAAGCCGACACCGCGGGCGTGGTCAGCCACGTCACGCTGCCACTTCCCGAAGCGGGAAGACTCTGCTGGAACACCTGCCCCTCGTCCGTGATCAGGCGCACGGTCCCGTTCGGCACGCCCGACACGTCCAGCCGCACGGCCACCTCGTCCCCGGCGGCCACGGCCAGACGGTCGCCGATGCCGGCGGCCTGCCCGCGCGGTCCGGTCGCGACGAGTGACAGGTCCACACCGGCCGACTCGGCGATCCAGCTCCGCCCGGCCTTGATCCCGTCGAGGATCGCGTCCCGGGTGAGCGCGTCGGCGAGGACGACGGTCTGCGGCAGGCCGATCGTCTGGCCGGGGTTGTGCGCGTCGCTGTTGCCCATCGCGGGCAGCCAGCTTCCCTTGCCGCGCACGGATTCCACCAGGGTGTTGTCCCATTCG
This sequence comes from Amycolatopsis ruanii, assembly GCF_003385175.1. NCBI lineage: Bacteria > Bacillati > Actinomycetota > Actinomycetes > Pseudonocardiales > Pseudonocardiaceae > Amycolatopsis > Amycolatopsis ruanii. The sequence continues at coordinate 28,354 of NZ_PQHY01000064.1, read as the reverse complement.
GACACGGCGGCGTCGTCGTCCCACGTCCACGGGCCGTTCCACACCTCGACCGCGTCGAAGCCGGCGTAGCCGAACTTGAAGTTGCACCCGACCCACGGGCAGTACGGGTGCGCGGCGACGCAGAGGCCACCGGAACGGTGCACCTCACGCTGGTACTCGGGCAGTTCGCCGTCGCGGGACCGGTACCGCCAGTCGACGAACTGGCCGGGCCGCACGCCGAGCGCGAGCCAGTGTCCGTTGCGGGTGGTCACCTCCTCGCCGAGCATGATCAGCAGGTCGTCGCCGGCGAACTCGCCCCACGCGCCGTGCGACGACGACGTGTTGTGGTCGGTCGAGGTGATGAAGTCCAGCCCGGCCTCGCGCGCACCGGCGGCCACCTCGGACGGCAGGCGCCTGCCGTCGGAGTGGACCGTGTGCAGGTGGCAGTCGCCGCGGTACCACCGGCGGCCGCGCGTGCGGGTGCGCTCGGACGGGTAGTTCGGGCGGTACGGCGCGCCCGCGGGGCCGTAGGCGAGGGTCACCTCGACGCGGTAGTTCAGGCCCTGCGGCGCGATCGTGTACGGGCCGAGCACGACGTGCCACGTGCCGGGCGTGATGTCGCCGGGCAGGTAGCCGGGGGTGGCTTCGGTGCGGCTGATCGAGAAGCGGTCGCGGAAGCCGCCGGACCAGCCGCGGAAGCCGTTGCCGCCGAGCGCGGCGCCGCGGTTGTCGAAGATGCCGATGTCGCACGAGTTGCCGGGCGTCCCGCTGGGCACGGCCGGTTTGTCATAGGTGTAGACCACCGACAACTGGCTCACCCCGACCGGGACCTCCACCGGCAGGTACACGAAGTCGGCCGTGCCCGGCTCGAACCGCCCGGTCAGCACCTTGGTCTCGGTCCGCCCCTCGGCCGCCTCCGCGAACGTCACCGGCGCGAGCGTCACCGCGCCGGCCACCGACGCCGCCTGCAGGAAACCGCGTCGGGAAACTCCGCAACCCATGCACATGCGGCCATGTCATCAGCGGCGGGTGACCGTCGCGAGCCGCGTGCCGGTACACCGCGTGTCCATAACCTGAACGAACGTCACACTTCCGAGCTTAGGTACGGCTAAGCTAAGTTGCAGAGCGTGAACGAGCTCATGTCACCAACAGTGACCAGGACGACGCCTCGCCAGCTGTTGCTCCTGGTGTTCCTGCTGGTGGCGCTGGTCGTCGCGGTCGCGTTGAGCCTGGTCCTGGGTAGCAACGACCTGGGGCTGGGCACCGCGGTCCGGGTGCTGCTGCACGACGACGGCAGCGAAGCGGCGACGATCGTCCGCGAGGTGCGTCTGCCCCGCACGGCACTCGGCGTGCTCGCCGGTCTGGCGCTGGGCGCCGCCGGGGTCCTCATGCAGGGGCACACGCGCAACCCGCTGGCCGATCCGGGCCTGCTCGGCATCAACGCGGGCGCCGCGCTCGCGGTGGCGCTGGCCGCGCAACTGTTCGGGGTCGTCGATCCCGGTGGCCAGGTGTGGTTCGGGTTCGCCGGGGCGCTGATCGCGACCGCCGCGGTGTTCGCGATCGGCTCGAGCGGGCGGCAGCTGAGCCCGGTGCCGATGGCGCTGGCCGGTGCGGCCGTGATGGCGCTGCTGTCGACGTTCACGTCGCTGGTGATCCTCAGCGACAACCCGACGCTGGACGTCTACCGCCGGTGGGTGGTGGGTTCGATCAGCGGCCGCGACGCGAGCATCAGCCTGGGGATCCTGCCGTTCGTGGCGGCCGGGCTGGTGCTGGCGATGCTCAACACGCGGGCGCTGAACGCGGTGTCCCTCGGCGAGGACACGGCGCGCGGGCTGGGCCAGTCGGTCGCGGCGAGCCGGCTGGTGGGCCTGGCGGCGGTGACGCTGCTGGCCGGCGCCGCGACGGCCGCCGCCGGGCCGATCGCCGCGCTGGGGCTGATCGTCCCGCACGTGGTGCGCGCCGTGACCGGCCCCGACCACCGGTGGCTGGTCCCGTGCTCCGCCCTGGCGGGCGCGGTGCTCGTGCTGCTCGCCGACGTCGCGGGCCGCCTGATCGCGGGCCCGGCGGAGATCCCGGCGGGCATCATGCTGGCCATCCTCGGCGGCGGCGCGTTCGTGCTGATCGCCCGGCGCACCCGGCTGGTGAGGCTCTGATGGCAACCCTGGCTGCATCGCCTGGTGACACCACCCGCCGGGGCCGCACCGCTGCCTGGGCTCATGCAGCACCCGATTGCGCGGCCGCCGCCGTCCAGTTCTTGGTCGACCGGGACCGCCCCGGGGTCGCCGGCGTCTCACGCGCGGTGAGGGCCTCGGGCTGTTCCCGCGAAGGCGGGCGCGCATGACCGCCACCCTCGGCGCGCGGTGGAACACCCGCGCGGCCACCGTCTGCCTCGTCGTGCTCGGTGCGCTTCTGCTGGTCACCGCGGTGGGTGTGACGATCGGCGAGTACCCCATCGCGCTCGGGCAGCTTCCCGAGCTGCTCACCGGCGGCGGGCACCGGATCGACCGGCACATCCTGTTCGACCTGCGCGTGCCGCGGGCCGTCACCGGGTGCCTCGCCGGCGCGTGCCTCGCCATGGCCGGTGCCCTCACCCAGACCATCTCCCGCAATCCGCTCGCCACCCCGGACATCCTCGGCGTCACCGGCGGCGCCTCCGCCGCCGCGGTGGCGGTGATCGTCTTCGGGGGTGGCATCTACAGCCTCGCCAGCGGCATCACCACGATCGGCGTGCCCGCGGCCGCGCTCGCCGGTGGTCTCGTCGCCGCCGCGGCGGTCTACGGGTTCTCCTGGCGCCACGGAGTCGACGGCTTCCGGCTCATCCTCGTCGGCATCGGGTGCGGCGCCGTCCTCACGGCACTGACCAGCTGGCTCCTCATCCTCGCCAGCATCAACAGCGCCGCCCAGGCCACGGTCTGGCTCGTCGGCTCGATCAGCGCCGTGAGCTGGGACCAGACCGTCCCGCTGATGATCCTCGCCGCGCTCCTCGTCCCCGCCGCGCTCACCCTGCCCCGCACGCTCGCCGTGACGCAGCTCGGCGACGACGCGGCCGCCGGGCTGGGCGTGCGGATCCAGGCGGCGCGCCTGGGCACGATCGGCGTGGCCGTCGGACTGACCGCGGCCGCCGTCGCCGCCGCCGGGCCGGTCGGCTTCGTCGCCCTGGTGACGCCGCAGGTCATGCTGCGGCTGACCGGCGGCTCGCGCCCGCCGCTGGTCGCGTCCGCGCTCGGCGGCGCCCTGCTCGTCCAGGCGTCCGACCTGCTCGGCCGCACCGCGTTCGGCTGGGAAGTCCCGGTCGGACTGGTCACGGCCGCGATCGGCGCCCCCTACCTCATCTGGCTCCTCCTCCGACGACGTTGACCCCGAAGAAAGGTGACCCCATGACGACCACCCGCCGGACCTTCCTCACCGGCAGCCTGGCCGTGGCCGCGACCGGCCTCCTCGCCGCGTGCGGTTCGGGCGGCTCGGACCCGGCCGCGAGCGGCGGTGCCTGGTCGTTCACCGACGACCTGGGCACCAGGGTCGACCTCGACGCCCGGCCCACGCGCATCGCCGGCCTCAACGACGCCATCGCGTCCCTGTGGAACTACGGCATCACGCCCGTCGCGTCGTTCGGCTACACCGGCCTGGCCGACGACGTGAACTTCCGCGGCCGCGACCTCAGCCAGGTCAAGGAGGTCGGCCGCACCTACGGCGAGATCGACATCGAGGCGCTCGCCGCCGCCAAGCCGGACCTGATCCTCACCCACGCCTACCCGGTGGACAGCGCGGGCACGATCGACACCACCCAGCCGCTGTACGGGTTCAAGGACCTCACCCAGCAGAAGGCGGTCGCCGAGATCGCGCCGATCATCGCGCTGAAGATGGCCGGCTCGGCGACCAACGTGGTCGACCGGACGGTGGAACTGGTGAAGGCGCTGGGCACCGAGCCCGCCGCCGACGCCGAGCAGGCCTACGAGGCCGCGCGCACCCGGTTCCAGAACGCCACCGCCAAGGGCCTCACGGTGATGGCGATCGCCGCCTACCCGGGCGACGGCGTCTACATCTGCAAGGCCGCCGACGACCCGGCGCTGCGCAGTTACACCGAGCTGGGCCTGACCTACCCCGACCCGGGCGGCGCGAAGTACTACTGGGAGCAGGTGAGCTGGGAGAACATCGGCAAGCACCCGACGGACGTCGTGCTGTACTCGCTGCGCGCCATGGACAAGGACACGCTCCTGCAGCAGGCCACCTTCGCCCGGATGCCCGCGGCCGCGGCCGGGCAGGTGTTCCCGTGGGAGTTCTCGTCCATGGACTACGTGGCGCAGGCCCGCACGTTGAACAACCTGGCGGCGAACCTCGAGGCGGCGCGCAAGGTCGTCTAGATCCGGTCACCCCGGAAGGGATGGACCGGCCCTTGGAGACACACCCCTTCCGGGGCGAATTGACCGCTCCCCGCGCAGCGCGTCAGCTCAGCCGGGGGGTGCGCAACCCCTCCGGCGCCTCCGCGCCCGCCCGTGCCCACGCCACCAGCCCCGCCACGTCAATGCCGTACGGAGGTTCCGCCGCGTACGGCTCGATCGCCGCGGCGGCGCGGGTCAGCAGGGACGACGCGCCCTTCCGGTTGCCCCGCGCGGAGTGCGTCAGCCCGACCGCCAGCTGCGCCAGTCCCTTCCACAACGCACGATCCGGCCCGTCCGAGGACTTCCACGCGTCCTCGAACACCTCGTGCGCGTGGAAGGGCCGTCCGGCGTCCAGCAGGTTCTGCGCCTCCGCAAGCGTTTGCGCCGGGGTGCGCGCGATGCCTTCCGGCTGGCGTTCCACCCCCGGCGACCCGTACGGCAGCGGCCGCCCCAGCCCGTCGCGCGGGCGGGCGTTCCGCGGTTTGCCCTCGGCGTCCCGGTCCCGATCGGCCATGCGCCCGATTGTGCCGTAGTCTGGGGACTCGTGCGTTTTCTCGATGGCCACGGGCCCGCTCACGACCTCACTTACGACGACGTCTTCCTCGTGCCCAACCGCTCAGCCGTGGAATCGCGCTTCGACGTCGACCTGTCCACCGTCGACGGCACCGGCGCGACCATCCCGATCGTCGTCGCCAACATGACCGCCGTCGCGGGGCGGCGGATGGCCGAGACCGTCGCCCGGCGCGGCGGGCTCGTCGTCCTGCCCCAGGACGTCGACCCGGCGGCGGTCGCCGACATCGTCGCCTGGATCAAGAGCCGCCACACCACCTGGGACACCCCGCTGGTCCTCACCGGCGGTGACGCGGTCGCCGACGCCCTCAACCTGATCGGCAAGCGCGCGCACGGCGCCGTCGTCGTGGTCGACGAGCACGGCCACGCGCACGGCATCGTCGACGAGGCCGCCTGCACGGGCGTCGACCGCTTCGCGCGCGTCACCGAGGTCGCCTACGAACCGCCCGTGACCTGCCCGCTGGACACCCCGTCCCGCGAGGTCTTCGAGCGCCTGCACGCCGCCGGCGCGCAGATCGCGCTGGGTGTCGACGCCGACGGCAAGCTCGCCGGCATCCTCACCCAGACCGCGGCGCTGCGCGCGGACATCTACACCCCGGCCGTGGACGCCCGGCGGCGGCTGCGGGTCGCCGCCGCCGTGGGCATCAACGGCGACGTCGCCGCCAAGGCCGAGTCGCTGCTCGCCGCGGGCATCGACACGCTCGTCGTCGACACCGCGCACGGCCACCAGGAGAAGATGATCGCCGCGCTGAAGGCCGTCCGCTCGGTCTCGCCCGCGGTGCCGGTCGTGGCGGGCAACGTCGTCACCGCCGAGGGCACGCGCGACCTCATCGACGCCGGTGCCGACGTGGTCAAGGTCGGCGTCGGCCCGGGCGCGATGTGCACGACGCGGATGATGACCGGCGTCGGCCGCCCGCAGTTCTCCGCCGTCCTCGAATGCGCGAAGGCCGCCCGCGAGCTGGGCAAGCACGTGTGGGCCGACGGCGGCGTGCGCCACCCCCGCGACGTGGCGCTGGCGCTGGCCGCCGGAGCGTCCGCGGCGATGGTCGGCTCGTGGTTCGCCGGCACCCACGAAAGCCCCGGCGACCTGCGCTACGACGAGCACGGGCGGCCGTACAAGGAGTCGTTCGGCATGGCGAGCAAGCGCGCCGTCGGCGCCCGCACGCGCACCGACAACGTCTTCGAGCGGGCACGCAAGGCCCTGTTCGAGGAGGGCATCTCGTCGTCGCGGATGCTGCTGGACCCGCAGCGCCCCGGCGTCGAGGACCTGATCGACGAGATCTGCTCGGGTGTGCGGTCCGCGTTCACCTACGCCGGCGCGCGGGACATCGAGGACTTCCACCGCCGCGCCGTGCTGGGCATCCAGTCGGCCGCCGGGTTCGCCGAAGGCCGGCCGCTGCCCGCGGGCTGGTGAGGAACGGGGCCGCCACCCAGCGGAGGCGGCCCCGCCTCGGGAACTACCCGTGGTCCTCCAGCATCTCGGTGACCAGCGCGGCGATCGGCGACCGCTCCGAGCGGGTCAGCGTGACGTGCGCGAAGAGCGGGTGGCCCTTCAGCTTCTCGATCACCGCGGACACGCCGTCGTGGCGTCCGACGCGCAGGTTGTCCCGCTGCGCCACGTCGTGGGTGAGCACCACGCGGGACGCCGTGCCCAGCCGCGACAGCACGGTCAGCAGCACGTTGCGCTCCAGCGACTGCGCCTCGTCCACGATCACGAACGAGTCGTGCAGCGACCGGCCGCGGATGTGGGTCAGCGGCAGGACCTCCAGCATGCCGCGGTCGAACACCTCGTCCAGCACGTCCTGGCTGACCAGGGCGCCGAGCGTGTCGAACACCGCCTGCGCCCACGGCTGCATCTTCTCCGACTCCGACCCCGGCAGGTAGCCCAGGTCCTGGCCGCCGACGGCGTAGACCGGCCGGAACACCACCACCTTGCGGTGCTCACGGCGCTCCATCACCGACTCCAGCCCGGCGCACAGCGCGAGTGCGGACTTGCCGGTGCCTGCCCGTCCGCCGAGCGAGACGATGCCGATGTCCGGGTCGAGCAGCAGGTCCAGCGCGATCCGCTGCTCCGCGGAGCGGCCGTGCAGGCCGAACGCCTCCTTGTCGCCGCGGACCAGCTTCACCTTCTTGGCCGGGGTCAGCCGGCCCAGCGCGCTGGAGCTGCCGGAACCGGCCACCAGCCGCAGACCGGTGTGGCACGGCGACTCGCCCACCTCGGGCAGCCCGTATTCGGCCAGGTCCACGAGACCGTCGCGGAACAACGCGTCGACCGCTTCCTGCGGGACCTCCACGTCGACCATGCCGGTCCAGCCGGACGGCGCCACCTCCAGCGCGCGGTACTCGTCGGCGGGCAGGCCGACGGCGCCGGCCTTGACCCGCAGCGGGATGTCCTTGGTGACCAGGGTGACCGCGTCGCGCTCGACCTTGAGGTTCAGCGCGCAGGCCAGGATCCGGTGGTCGTTGGAGTCGGTGCGGAACCCGGGCGGCAGGACCGTCGGGTCGGAGTGGTTCAGCTCGACGTGCAGGGTGCCGCCGGAGTCACCGATCGGGATCGGGGCGTCCAGGCGGCCGTGCTTGAGCCGCAGGTCGTCGAGCTGGCGCAGGGATTCCCGCGCGAACCAGCCCAGTTCGGGGTGATGCCGTTTCGCCTCCAGTTCACTGATCACGACCAACGGCAGGACCACGGCGTGCTCGGCGAATCTCGTGATGGCCCACGGGTCGGCCAGCAGAACCGAGGTGTCCAGGACGTAGGTGTGCTGCCCGGGAACGGGACTCGGGGGTTCTGCGGTGCCCTCCGCGGAATTCGATGAGCGGCCGGAGGCCTTACGGGGCGAACGCTGCGTAGTCACGACGGCATCTCCCTCGTGGACGTGGCACCACGCCCACACTCGCTGGGCCGGGCACCACCCTGGCTGGACCGCTCTTCGCTTCCGCTTACGCGTCAGCGCGCAGGGCCACGAGGGCCGGGTGCCGGCCCCCTCGTGGGTATCGCGAACGGCTCACGCGCCGTCTGCTCTACAACCGCCACTACCAGGGCCTCCCGTGATGGTCCGCAAGGTCACGAGCCATCACTTCGGAAGTTACCTGCGTTCGACGCTTCGTGCAGGCAGCCAGGCAGGTGATTCACCAGGTTGTCATCTCACCGTCGGTAGAGAACAAATCAGCGAATCGACACGGAACGTGTTGTCAAGTACCGAAACGGCGGTGCCGCCACGCGTAGTCACGGAGGGCGCGCAGGAAGTCGACCCGGCGGAAGGCGGGCCAGTAGGCCTCCGTGAACCAGAACTCGGAGTGCGCGGACTGCCACAGCAGGAAACCGGACAGCCGCTGCTCGCCGGAGGTGCGGATGATGAGGTCCGGGTCGGGCTGCCCCGAGGTGTAGAGGTGCTCGGAGATGTGGTCGACGTCGAGGATCTTCGCCAGCTCGCGGATCGACGTGCCCTCGTCGGCGTGCTGGAGCAGCAGCTTCTTGACCGCGTCCGCGATCTCCTGCCGCCCGCCGTAGCCGACGGCGACGTTGACCTCCATGCCGGTGCGCTTCTCGGTGCTCGCCGCGGCCGACTGCAGGCGCTTGGCGATCGGCCCGGGCAGCTGGTCAAGCGCGCCGACGACGCGGATGCGCCACGGGTTGCCCGCCTGCGCCAGCTCGTCGACGACGTCGGCGATGATCTCCAGCAGCGGTTCGAGCTCCTCGGTGGCGCGGCTGAGGTTGTCCGTGGACAGCAGCCACATCGTCACGACCTCGACGTCGGCCTCGCGGCACCAGGTGAGGAAGTCGGCGATCTTGCGCGCTCCCGCCCGGTGCCCGTCGGAGACGTCGGTGAAGCCGGCTTCCCGCGCCCACCTGCGGTTGCCGTCCAGCATGATCGCGATGTGCCGCGGATGCTTGCCTGCCGCCTGCTGGATCAGACGGCGGCTGTAAATGCCGTAGACAAGCTTGGACCCGAAGGAGCGAAGACTCACGTCCAACCAATGTACGCAGGGTCGGGAAGCGACGTGGGCCGGGCCACGGTTGACTGGCGCGGAACCTACGTCGCCGTAACCTTGTTGGTGTGACCGTTGAGACCGAACCCTTCGTCGACACCCGTCCCCGGCTCCGCGGCCATATCCACTTCTGGACGTTCTTCAGCGCGCTCGCCTGCGTGGCGACGCTGATCGCGTTCGCCGGCGCCACGGTGTCCGGCCTGGCCGCGCTGGCCACGTCGGTGTACGGGCTGACCGTCCTCGGCGTGTTCGGCGTCAGCGCGCTGTACCACCGGCGGATCTGGAGCCCACGCGCCTACCAGTGGATGAAGCGCGCGGACCACTCGATGATCTTCCTGTTCATCGCGGGCACCTACACCCCGTTCACGCTGCTGGCGATGTCGAAGCCCACCGGGTACGTCGTGCTGGGCGTGGCCGGGGGCGGCGCGCTGGCCGGGGTGGCGCTGAAGATGCTGTGGCCGGGCGCGCCGCGCTGGCTCGGCGTGCCGATCTACGTGGCGCTCGGCTGGGTGGCGATCTTCGTGCTGCCCGAGCTGGCCACGCACGCCGGGGTGGCCGCGCTGGTGCTGCTCCTGGTGGGCGGCCTGTTCTACACGGTCGGCGCGGTGTTCTACGCGGTGAAGTGGCCGAACTACTGGCCGGACACCTTCGGCTACCACGAGTTCTTCCACGCGTGCACGGTGCTGGCCGCGGTCTCGCACTACATCGCCGTCTGGCTGGCCCTGTACGCCTGACGCCGCTCGTCGAACGCGGCGAGGAAGGTGCGCACCATCGGCCGGGCCGCCGCACGGCTCACGGCGAACGCCGCCGCCAGCGCGACCACCAGGATCACGCCGCCGAGCCAGACCATCGTGTCGACGGGCAGCGTGTAGGCGCCCACGACCCGCACCGCGGACTCGCCGAGCAGGGCCACGCCCCACACGACCGAGAAGAGCCGCTCCGCCCGTCGGAAGGCCGGCGAGGTCCCCGAAAGCCCGTCCCACACCGCGGTCCTGGCGGGGTCACCCTTGGTGAACAGCGGCCGCAGCACCTCGGTCATCAACGGCTTCCCGATCACCACCGACGCCAGGATCCCGACGCCGAGGATGCTGGTCACCCCGCCGTCCTTGGCCAGCATCAGCCGGGGATCACCGGTCAGCAGGCTCGACAGCAGCCCGGTGGTGTTGACGACCAGCATCAGCACCGCCAGGACGTTGACCCGCCGCTCGCGGGCCAGGCACCACACCGCCCGCACCGCGGGGATCGCGCTGCTCCACGCCAGCGCGGCGATCGTGCTCAGGCCGGCGGCCTGGCTGAGCAGGAAGTAGGCGGCGACGGGAAGCCCGGCGTCGATGATCAGCGGGGCCAGGGCCGAGGTCTTGTTCGTCATGACCCCAGCTTCGCCCCCCGGCGGCATCCGGTGAGCATGCCGAACATCCGGTCCCGGGCATGACATTTGTCAGCCCAGCAGCCGCCGGAGGTAGTAGTCCACCGTGGCGACCGCGTCGGCCGGGGCGGTCTGCCCCAGCGCCACCTCGACGCCCAGCCCGGCGGCCACCTGGAACAGGACGCGGGCCTCCTGACGCGGGTCGAGGCCGGGGGTCTCGCCGGCCGCCGCCTCGACCAGCCCGGCCAGGAGACCGTACAGTTCGGCGTCACCGGCGGCCATGCCCTCGGCGATCTTCTCGTCGGTGAGGGCGCGGTTGAGGTAGGCGACGCCGAGCAGGATGAACTGCCACCTCTCCGCGGTGAGGCCGAGCATTTCGGTCAGCACCTCGCGCAGGATCCGCTCCGGCCCGGGATCGGCCAGCGCCGCCAGGCGCGCCCGGACCCGCGCGCTCGTTCGCCAGCTCCAGGGCGAACCCCAGCATGTCGTCCTTCGAGGCGAAGCAGTGCCGCACCCGCCCCATCGAGACGCCGGCTTCCGCGGCGACCTCGCGCAGGCTCACCGCCTCGATCCCGGGTCACGACGCAGCACAACTGGTCTGCCTCGTGGCCGGCATCCAGCTCGGCGCGGTTCCGTCGGTCCAGGCGATCCTCGGCGCGCGGCAGGGCGGGCTCTTCCACTGGCTCGACCTCACCGCCAAGAAGAAGCGGGCCTAACGCAGCATCGCGGGGCGGAGGAACGGTTCCGGCACCGCGAAGCCGTCCACCAGCAGCCGCGCGTGGGGGCGCAGCTCGGCGCACAGGTCGTTCACCGCGGCGACCACGGCCTTCGCCCGCGCCGAGGTCAGCCGACCGTGCTCCAGGAACCACGCGCGGTCCTCTTCGACGTTCGACAGCACGTACAGGTCGCACACCCGCTCCAGCAGCGCCCGCGCCTCCGCGTCCGCGCACCGGTCGATGGCCGCGACGAACGCCTCCAGCACGATCCGCTCGACGTGCACCCGCGCCGCCCGCAGCACGTGGTCCTGCGCGTCGTTGAAGACCTCGAACGGGTCGGCCTCCTCGGCCCGGCGCAGCCGCCGCGCGCAGCCCTCCAGCACGTGCTGCTCGCGGTCCTCGAACAGCTTCACCTGCCAGCCGCGGTCGAACAGCACATCGTCGTCGTCCCGGCCGGGCGCGGCGTCCACCAGCCGCTCGATCACCTTGCGCGCCGCGGTCCGCTCGATCACCGCGCCGACGAACTGCTCGGCCACGAACCGCGCCGTCGCCAGCGGGCTCAGGTCGGCGAAGTGGTCGCGATAGCTGGTCAGCAGGCCCTTCGCGACCAGCTGCAGCAGCACCGTGTTGTCGCCCTCGAACGTGGTGAACACGTCGGTGTCGGCCTTCAGCGCCGGCAGCAGGTTCTCCGACAGGTATCCCGCGCCACCACAGGCTTCCCGCGCCATCTGGATGCTGCGGGTCGCGTGCCAGGTCGCGATCGCCTTGATCCCGGCGGCGCGCGACTCCAGCTCGCGCTGCGCCCGCTCCTCGGCGTCGGCGGTGCCCTGGATGTCGTGCAGCGCCCGGGTCAGCTCCTCGTGCGCGAAGTGCAGCGCGTAGGTGCGCGCGATCGCAGGCAGCAGTTTCCGTTGGTGCGCGCGGTAATCCAGCAGCAGGGTCTCCCCGGACTCACCGGGACGGCCGAACTGGCGGCGCTTCTCCGCGTACCGGGTGGCGATCGCCAGCGCCCGCTCGGTGGCGTGGATCGCGCCACCCGCCACGCTGATCCGGCCGCGGATCAACGTGCCCAGCATCGTGAAGAACCGGCGGTTGTCGCTTTCGATCGGGCTCGTGTACGTGCCGTCCTCGGTGACGTCGCCGTAGCGGTTGAGCAGCGCGTCGCGCGGCACCCGCACGGAGTGGAACGTCAGGCGCCCGTTGTCGACGCCGTTCAGCCCCGCCTTGCGGCCGTCGTCCCCGATCTCCACACCCGGCATCGGCGCACCCGACTCGTCCCGGATCGGCACCACGAACGCGTGCACGCCGCGGCTTTCCCCGCCGGTGACGAGCTGCGCGAACACCACCGCCATCCGGCCGTGCCGCGCGGCGTTGCCGATGTAGTCCTTGCGCGCCTGCTCGTCCGGGGTGTCGATGACGAACTCGCGGGTGGCCGGGTCGTAGGTCGCCGTGGTGCGCAGGTTCTGCACGTCCGAGCCGTGCCCGGTCTCGGTCATCGCGAAGCAGCCGAGCAGGTCCAGGTCCATGATCCGGGCCAGGTACCGCTCGTGGTGCGGCGCCGTGCCGAGCAGCTGGATCGCGCCGCCGAACAGGCCCCACTGCACGCCGGACTTCACCATCAGCGACAGATCGCCGTAGCCGAGCATCTCGAACGACACGACCGAACCGCCGATGTCGCCCCCGCCGCCGTACTCGCGGGAGAAGCCGAGCCGGTGCCAGCCGCTCTTGGCCAGCTCGCGCAGGCGCTCCAGCACCCACGCCCGGTACTCCTCGGTGCTCAGGTCGTAGGGCTCGTCCAGGTCGTACCCGGCGAACTGCGCGCGAATCTCCCGGCGCAGCTGGGCCCACTGTCCATCCAGTACCGCGGTCAACGCATCGGGGTTCATGTTCCTACTCTGGCGTAACTTCCGCGGCCCCGCATGACGAGCTCAGCCGAGATCGGGCCCCTGGCGGCGCAGTTCGTCGACCTTCGACATGGCCTCGCGCAGCTCGCCGAGCCAGTCCTCGGCGTGCTGCCCGACGAGCCGGACAGCCCAGGCCAGGGCGTCCGAACGAGACCGCGCGACCCCCGCGTCGACGAGCGTGTCGAGAACCAGCCGCTCGGGCTGGCGCAGGCGGGTCATCACCGGCACCGACTGTGTGGTGAACAACTCTTCGGTGCCGCCCAGCCGGGCGCCCCAGGACACCTTGCGCTGGTACCGGTGCTCGGCCTGGCGCGCGATCTCGATGCGCTGCTCGCGGGTCTCCTCGCGGAACCGGCTGATGCGGCCGGATTCCGCGGCCGCGCGGGCGGCGTCGTCGGCGAACTCGTCGGTCAGCGCCGGGAGTTCGCCGACGACCAGGATCTCCTCGCGGTCGACCGTGATGTCCGGGGCGCCGGTGAACCAGCCGTCCGGCAGCCGTCCGGCGAACCAGCCCGCCGCGTCGTCGGCAGGCGGCACCTCGGCCTGCCCACGGCCCTTCCAGCCTCGTCCCCACTGTGCGTGTGTGCGCATGGTCCTCGCCTCCGCGATTACATGATTACGTTGCAACACACGCTACGCCGGAATCGACGCGTCAGACCCCGTGTTCACTCCCGGCGGACAAGACGGCGACCAGGTCGTCCGGGCTGGTCACGGGCCGGTCGCAGACGTAACCGCGGCAGACGTAGGCGGCCGCCTTGCCCGCCAGCAGCGGCCGGTCCGCGAGCAGCGGCACGCCCTCCGCGTCCGGCTCGCCGGCCAGCACGACCGCGCCGCCGTGGGCGCGCCGGGCGGCCACCGAGCGCAACAGGTCGCGCTCGGTCGAGTCCGGCCCGGCGATCGCGACCTGGACCGGCCCGGCCAGCAGCGCCTCGGCCGCGGTGAGCCAGTGCCCGGCGAAACGGGGTGCCTTGGCGATGAGCTGCCCGGCCCGGCGGATCGCCTCCTCGGCGGCGGTCCGGTAGCGGGCCGCGCGGTCCGTCCCGACCAGCACCGAGGCGGTGACCAGCGCGTTCGCCAGCGCGGAGGCGCCGGACGGGCTCGCGTTGTCCGTCGGATCCGCGGGGCGGTGCACGACGACCTCGGCGTCGTCGGCGGTGTCGTGGTAGGCGCCCGGGGTGTCCGCGACGGCGAAGTTGCCCAGCGCGATGTCCAGCAGGTTCGTCGCCTCCGCCAGCCACCGCGGGTCCCCGGTCGCCTGGTGCAGGGCCAGCAGGCCCTCGGCCAGGCAGCCGTAGTCCTCCAGCACCCCGGCCGCGTCACCGGCGGTCCCGTCCCGGGAGCTGCGGCGCAGGCGGTTGTCGCGGAGGTGGATCCCGAGCACCGCGGACGCGGCCTGCTGCGCCGCGGACACCCAGTGCGGCTCGTCGAGGGCCACGCCCGCCTCGCACAGCGCGGTGATCGCGAGCCCGTTCCAGGCGGCGATCACCTTGTCGTCCCGGCCCGGCTGCGGCCGCTCGTCACGCGCGGCCAGCAGCGCGGCCCGGACCCGCTCGAAGCGCTCCCGATCGTCCGGATCGCGCAGCAGCCGCAGGACCGAGGTGCCGTGCTCGAATGTGCCCGATTCGGTCACGGAGAACAGTTCCGCGGCCCACGCGCCGTCGTCGTCGCCGAGCACCTCACGCAGCTGCGCGGGCGTCCAGACGTAGGTCAGGCCTTCCTCGCCGAGGGTGTCCGCGTCGAGCGAGGCGGCGAACCCGCCTTCGGCCGTGCGCAGCCGGCCGAGCAGGAATCCGCCGGTCATCCGCGCGACCTCCGCCGCGTACGCCGAACCGGTGCGCCGGGCCAGGTGCGCGTAGACGCGCAGCAGCAAGGCGTTGTCGTACAACATCTTCTCGAAGTGCGGGACGATCCAGGACGCGTCGACCGAGTAGCGGGCGAAGCCGCCGGCGAGCTGGTCGTGGATGCCACCGCGCGCCATCGCCTCGGCGCAGGACTCCACCAAGGACAGCGCGGCGGCGGATCCGGTGCGTTCGTGGTGGCGCAGCAGGAACTCCAGCACCATCGACGGCGGGAACTTCGGCGCGCCACCGAAACCGCCGCGCTCGCGGTCGGCCTCCCCGCTCAGCTTCAGCAAGGCGGCGTCGAGCACGCCCGCGTCGACCGGGGCGGGCGGCAGCGGCCCGAGCTGACCGGCGAGGTGCTCGACGATCTTCCCGGCGCCCTCGCGCAGCTCGTCCCGACGGTCCTGCCAGGCCTGCGCGACGGCGACGAGGAGGTGCTGGAACGACGGCATGCCCGGGCGCGGCTGCGGCGGGTAGTAGGTGCCGCAGTGGAACGGTTCGCCGTCCGGGGTGAGGAAGCAGGTCATCGGCCAGCCGCCCTGGCCGGTCATCGCCTGGGTCGCGGTCATGTAGACCGCGTCGAGGTCCGGACGCTCCTCGCGGTCGACCTTGATGTTGACGAAGTGCTCGTTCATCAGGCGCGCGGTCTCGGCGTCCTCGAAGGACTCGTGGGCCATGACGTGGCACCAGTGGCACGCGGCGTAGCCGATGGAGAGCAGGATCGGCACGTCCCGGCGCCTGGCCTCGGCGAGCGCCTCGGCGCTCCAGGGCCACCAGTCGACCGGGTTCTCGGCGTGCTGCAGCAGGTAGGGGCTGGTCGCGGTGGCGAGTCGGTTGGCCATGACCCCAGGGTGTCACGGTGTCCGCGGCACCACAGTTCCTAGCAGCGCTAGTTGTCTAGCGTTGCTAGGATCACGTCATGTCCGCCATCAAGGAGCGCCGTGAACGTGAACGCGCCCAACGCCATCAGTTGATCATCACGGCCGCCCGGGAACTCGCGGAAACCGAAGGCTGGGAGGCGGTGACGACGCGGCGGCTCGCCGAGCGCGTCGAATACAGCCAGCCCGTGCTCTACAGCCACTTCAGCGGCAAGGACGCCATCGTGCGCGCCGTCGCGATCGACGGGTTCGCCGAACTGGCCGCCCACCTGCGCCGCGCCCGGCTGGCCAGCCCCGAGCCACCACAGGCCCTGCACGCGGTGAGCCGCGCCTACCTGGAGTTCGCCACCGAGCGGCCCGCTCTCTACCAGGCCATGTTCGTGATGCCGACGGATGTGAGGTTCGCGCACGCCGAGACGCCGCCCCAGCTGCGCGCCGGCTTCGACGAGTTCGTCCGCTGTTTCCGCCCGGACAACCCCCGGCGCGAACTGTCCGCCGAGGTCGTCTGGAGCGCGCTGCACGGCATCGCGGCGCTGTCGGACAGCGGCCGCATTCCCAGGGACTTCCAGGAGGAGCGGGTCGACCTCCTGGTCAGCCGGCTCGCCGACACTCCGGGCGGATCGGAGCCGGGCCGCTAACTGCTTTCGCTCTGCTGCGGCTGCTTGACCGGTTCGTCAGCCGTCTTCGTGGCCTTCTCCTCCGGCTCGGGGGCGTCGGCGCTCTCGGCCTTCTCCTCCGGGTCGAAGCTGGCCGGCACGCGCTTGAGGTGCTTGGTCATCGAGCGCACCAGCAGGGCGACGGCGATGAGGAACAGCAGGAGGATCAGGAAACCCAGCGGCGAGGACTTGCCGAAGTCCTCGCCCTGGCCGCCGTTGTCGCCGTTGCCCGGCTGCTGCGCGAGGACGAGGGCGGTCGTGGCGACCGGCGCCGTCACCGGCAACAAGAGACTCATGTGTTCACCTTCTCACGGACGCCCGCGAACAGGTCGTCCTCGGGCAGCGTGCTGTCCACCAGCGAGCGGACCAGCTCGTACTCCTCGGTCGGCCACACCCGGCGCTGCATCTCCAGCGGCACGAAGAACCAGCGGCTGTTCGGGTCGATCTGCGTGGCGTGCGCCTTCAGCGCCTCGTCGCGGACCTCGAAGTAGTCGGCGCACTCGATGCGCGTGGTGACCCGCTCCATCACGTCGGGGCGGTCCGGGTCCCACTTGCCCAGCCACTCCGCGTACGGCGACTCCAGGCCGGCCTCGACGAGGGCGTCGTGGAAGGCCTGCATGCGGGCGCGGGAGAAGCCGTGCATGTAGTACAGCTTCAGCGCCTGCCACGGCTCGCCCGCCTCGGGGAACCGGTCCGGCTCGGCCGCGGCGTCGAAGGCCGCCATGGAGACCTCGTGCGTGCGGATGTGGTCGGGGTGCGGGTAGCCGCCGTTCTCGTCGTAGGTCAGCACGACGTGCGGGCGGAACTCGCGCATGACCTTGACCAGCTCGCGCACCGGCTCCTCGAGCGGGGTGAGCGCGAAGCAGCCCTCCGGCAGCGGGGGCAGCGGGTCGCCCTCGGGCAGGCCGGAGTCCACGAAGCCCAGCCAGCGGTGCTGGATGCCGAGGATCTTGGCGGCCTTGGCCATCTCCTCGCGGCGGATGGCGGACATGTTGGCCAGCACCTCGGGGCTGTCCATCGCCGGGTTGAGGATGCTCCCGGCCTCGCCCCCGGTGCAGGTCACGACCATGACCTCGGCGCCCTCGGCGACGTACTTCGCCATCGTGGCCGCGCCCTTGCTCGACTCGTCGTCGGGATGGGCGTGCACCGCCATGAGACGCAGGCGCGATCCCGTTCCGGACATCAGCTCGTCAGAACCCACCATGCGTCCAACGACCCCTTCTGAATCCCTATTCCGCCCCGGAGAGATACTGCGGTTGCCTCCATTGTCCCCGGGGGTACGACAAGTTCGATCGGAGGCCCGGCTTGAGCACCGCCAGCGCCCCGCCGTCGCTGCCGGAAGGCCGCTACGGGCGGCCCCGCAGGCCGGCCCGCCGGTGGCGCGTGTGGGTCTTCACCGGGATCGCGCTGGTCGTGAGCTGCGCCGTCGCGTGGCTCGGGTACGTGAACCTGGGTGCCGCGCCCATCAGTGCGGAACGGGTCACGTTCGAGGAGCTGCCGGGGAACGCGATGACGATCTCACTCAACGTGACGCGCGACGAACCGGACCGCCCGGGCGTGTGCATCGTGCGGACGCGGGACCTCAGCGGCGCGGAGAGCGGGCGGCGGGAGGTCTACATCCCGCCGGGCGACAGCCGGGTCGACGTGGTGGTCAAGAGCATCGACCGGCCGGTCACCGCCGACGTGTACGGCTGCTCTTACGATGTTCCGGAGTATTTGTCAAGGAGTTAGCGGCCAACGGGGTGAATGACGCGCCGAATGCCCGGTTTCCGCGGTGGGGACCGGCGCTGACCTGCCCTGCCGTGGTACCCTGATCTACCGGCACGGCCCGAACGGGCCGTGTTTTTCCTTTATCCAGCCGCACTCGGTCGAGTGCGGCTGCCGGCATGAACACCCATGTCCGGCAGGCACGACGAGGAGATGGTGGCCGTGAGCGACACCCAGGTGACCTGGCTGACCCAGGAAGCCTACGACAGGCTCAAGCACGAGCTCGACGAGCTGATCGAGAATCGTCCGGTCATCGCTGCGAAGATCAACGCCAGCCGCGAAGAAGGCGACCTCCGGGAGAACGGCGGCTACCACGCCGCCCGTGAGGAGCAGGGCCAGCAGGAAGCCCGCATCCGCCACCTGCAGGAACTCCTGCGGTCGGCGAAGGTCGGCGAGGCCCCCAAGAACGACGGGGTCGCCGAGCCGGGCAAGGTCCTCACCGTGCGTTACGAAGGTGACGACGACGAGGAGAAGTTCCTGCTCGCCACGCGCGAAGAGGGCGCCGAAGGCGAACTCGACGTGTACTCGCCCGAGTCGCCCCTGGGCAAGGCCCTGCTGGGCGCCAAGGAAGGCGAGTCGCGCGAGTACGAGCTGCCCAACGGCAGCACGCAGAAGGTGACGCTGATCAAGGCCGTGCCCTACACCGGCTGAGCCCCCCACACTTCTTTCGGAGCGGCTGCTCCGGGCGGGAGCATCGCCCGGAGCAGCCGCTCCGCTGTGCGGGCCGTCCCCGGCCGCAGAACTCGCGTCCGCGGACGCAGGACTCGCGAGCAGGAACGCAGAACTCGCGAGCCCGAGTGTGGGACTCGCGGTCGCACCGGCGAGTTCCACGTTCAGTGCCGCGAGTTCCACGTTCAGTGCCGCGAGTTCCACGTTCAGTGCCGCGAAGCGTGCGTTCGCGAGACGAAGCCCGGCGCCTCGGAAACCGCGTAGCGTCACAGAACATGAACCCCATCTGCGTGACCTGCGGCATGCAGTACGCCGCCCCGCGCCCGGACTGCCCCATCTGCGAGGACGAGCGCCAGTACGTTCCCCCGGCGGGCCAGCAGTGGACCGACTTCGCCACGCTCCGGAGCGAGCACGAAGCCCTCATCAGGCAAGAGGGCGAAGGCATCACCGGCATCGGCTGCACCCCGAAGTTCGGCATCGGCCAGCGGGCGCTGCTCGTGGAAACACCCGGCGGCAACTTCCTCTGGGACCTCTCCGCCTACCTCGACGACACGATCGCCGACCACATCGCCGCTCGGGGCGGCATCACCGGCATCGCGATCAGCCACCCGCACTACTACACCACCTGCGTCGAGTGGGCGCGCGCCTTGGACGTGCCGGTCTACCTGCACGAGGGCGACCGTGAGTGGATCGGCCGCCCCGACGACCGCATCGAACTGTGGAGCGGGCAGACCAAGCCGGTCGGCGACGGCCTGACCCTGGTCAACCTCGGCGTGCACTTCACCGGCGGCACGGTCCTGCACTGGTCCGGCGGCGAGCGGGGCCGGGGCGCGCTGCTGTCCGGCGACATCGTCCAGGTGATCCCGGACCGCAAGTTCGTCGCGTTCATGTACAGCTACCCGAACCTGATCCCGGAGCGGCCGCCGGTCGTGCGCCGCGCCGCGGAGATCCTCGCCGGGTACCGGTTCGAGGCCGTCTACGGCGCCTGGTGGGACGCCGTCGTGCGGCAGGACGGGTACGACGTCGTGCAGCGCTCGGCCAAGCGCTACCTCGAGTTCGTCTCGTAGGCGAGCCGTTCCAGCAGCGGGCGGACGCGCGGCGGCACCGGCGTCGACAGGGCCAGCGACGTCGAGGTCCGGCGCACGCCCGGCACGTTGACCACGGCGTCGATGACCCGCTGCAGGTCGTCGTGGTCACGCGCCACCATCCGGACGAACAGGTCGCCCTGCCCGGTGGTGGCGTGCACCTCGCAGACCTCCTCGATCGCGTCCAGCGCCTCCGACACCGCGGCGCGCCTGCCCTGCGCGATCTCCAGCACCGCGAACGCGGTCAGCCCGTAGCCCATCGCCGCGAGGTTCAGCTCGGGCGGGAAACCGCCGAGGATCCCCTGTTCGGTGAGCCGGTCCAGGCGCGCCTGCACGGTGCCCCGCGCGACCCCGAGCCGGCGCGCGCACTCCAGCACGTTCAGCCGCGGCGAGTCGGTGAGCAGCAGCAACAGCCGGGCGTCGAGCGAGTCCACCGCGTCCTCCTGGTCACATTGCCCGATTTGGTAGATCATCCTGGGTCGACACTGGGCAGATTGTCCAGTGAAACTGGCGGCTGTTGCCCAGGATGCGACGAACTACGCATTCTGCCAGACATGACGAACGCTCTCGACGATGTCGACTACGACCAGTTGCGCCAGCTCGTCGGTTTGGTCGAGCACGATGAGACCGCCGACCCGTTCCCCGTGAAGTCCCTCGATGCCGTCGTGTTCATCGCCGGCAACGCCACCCAGACCGCGTGGTACTACCAGCACGCGTTCGGCATGCGGCTCGTCGCCTACGCCGGCCCGGAGACCGGGCAGCCGGACCACAAGGCGTTCGTGCTGAAGTCGGGCTCCGCGCGGTTCGTCATCACCGGCGGCGTGCGGCCCGATTCGCCGCTGCTGGACCACCACCGCCGCCACGGTGACGGCGTCGTGGACCTGGCCCTCGAAGTGTCCGATGTGGACAAGTGCGTCGCGCACGCGCGGGCCCAGGGCGCCACCATCCTGGAGGAGCCGCACGACGTCTCCGACGAGCACGGCACCGTGCGGCGGGCGGCGATCGCCACCTACGGCGAAACCCGGCACAGCCTCGTCGACCGCTCCCGCTACACCGGCCCGTACCTGCCCGGCTTCCAGGCGCGGGAGACGCCGCGGCGGAAGCGGCTGTTCCAGGCCGTCGACCACTGCGTCGGCAACGTCGAACTGGGCAGGATGGACTACTGGGTGGACTGGTACCACCGCGTCATGGGCTTCACGAACATGGCGGAGTTCGTCGGCGACGACATCGCCACCGAGTACTCGGCGCTGATGAGCAAGGTCGTCGCCAACGGCAACCACCGGGTGAAGTTCCCGCTCAACGAGCCGGCGATCGCGAAGAAGAAGTCGCAGATCGACGAGTACCTGGAGTTCTACGGCGGCGCCGGGTGCCAGCACATCGCGCTGGCCACCAACGACATCGTCGGCACCGTCACCGCGATGCGCGCGGCCGGCGTGGAGTTCCTGGACACCCCGGACTCCTACTACGACGACCCCGAGCTGCGGGCGCGGATCGGCGAGGTGCGGGTGCCGATCGAGACGCTGAAGGAGCACCGGATCCTGGTGGACCGCGACGAGGACGGCTACCTGCTGCAGATCTTCACCAAGCCCGTCGGCGACCGGCCCACGGTGTTCTACGAGCTGATCGAGCGGCACGGCTCGCTCGGCTTCGGCAAGGGCAACTTCAAGGCCCTGTTCGAGGCCATCGAGCGCGAGCAGGAGCGCCGCGGCAACCTCTAACCGACGACGGTGAACCCGGCGCGCTGGAGTTCGGCGTGCACCTGCTCGCAGTGGTCGGGGCCGCGGGTCTCCAGGTTGAGCTCGATCTCGACCTCGCCGACGGCGCGCGCGCCGGAGATCCGCGAGTGCTCGACGTCGATGACGTTCGCGCCCAGGTCCCGCACCCGCGTGAGCACCGACGCCAGCGAGCCGGGCCGGTCCGGCACGCGCAGCCGCAGCGCGAGGTAGCGGCCGCCGGCCGTCATGCCGTGCTGGATGATCTGCAGCAGCAGCAACGGATCCACGTTGCCGCCGGACACCACGGCCACCACCGGCGCCGCGAACTCGCCCGGGTACTGCAGCAGCGCCGCGACCGCCGCCGCGCCCGCCGGCTCCACCACGAGCTTGCGCCGCTCCAGGCACAGCAGCACCGCGCGGGACAGCGACTCCTCCGACACCGTGAGTACGTCGTCGACCTTCGCGGCCACGTGCGCGTAACTCACCGGGCCGGGCTGGCCGACCGCGATCCCGTCGGCCATCGTCTGCATCTCCCGCAGCCGCACCGGTCCCCCGGCCGCGAGCGACGGCGGGAAGGCCGCCGCGTCCTCGGCCTGCACCGCGACGATCCGGATATCCGGCCGGGACGCCTTCACCGCGCACGCCACCCCCGCGACGAGCCCGCCGCCGCCGGTGGGCACCAGCACCGTGGCCGCCTCGGGCACCTGCTCCAGGATTTCCAGCCCGACGGTGCCCTGCCCGGCGATGATGTCCGCGTGGTCGAAGGGGTGGATGAACACCGCCCCGGTCCGCTCCGCGAACGCGATCGCCTCCGCGAGGGACTCCTCGAGGACGTCACCGTGCAGGTGCACGTCCGCGCCGTAGCCGCGAGTCGCGGCCAGCTTGGGCAGCGGCGCGCGGGTGGGCATGAAGACGGTCGACGAGATGCCCAGCAGCGACGCCGCGAGCGCGACACCCTGTGCGTGGTTGCCCGCGCTGGCCGCCACGACGCCGCGGGCGCGTTCCTCCGCCGTCAGGCCGTGCAGGCGCGTGTAGGCGCCGCGGATCTTGAACGAGCCGGTGCGCTGCAGGTTCTCGCACTTGAGGTGGACCGCGCCGCCGTGCGCCTTCTCCAGGTCACGCGCGTGCTCCATCGGCGTCACGCGGATGATGCCCTCGAGGAGCTTGCGCGCCTCGCGGATGCGTTCGACGTCCACCAGATCCATATCCCGGATCATGCCACTCCCACCTCACGGGTTTCGGTACCCTGGGAGCCGGTCAGTACGGCGAATCGGGAGTAGCCATGCCAGCGCGCAGCGAAACGGGCGGACGGGTCCGTCGTGCCACGCGTGCGGCCGGTCTGCTGCCGTTGGTCGCGGGCGTCACCTCCGCCCTGGCCCTCACCGGCGCGGCGGTCTACACCGTCGACCGGGCCGGCTGCGGTGATCCGGCCCAGTACATCCGGCACGACAACTACGTCGAGCTGGTCGGCGGGTGCGTGGACGGCTCCGACCTGCCGGGGATCCGCGCCGGCAGCACACCGGCCGACGCCAAGACGGCCGAGCTGAACAACTACCGGCCCTGAGTGGCGGGGAAGCGCCGGAGCGCTCCCCCGCCGCCTCGTCAGCCCAGCGCCGCGCGCAGGTCGTCGCTGAGGTCGCGGACGTCCTCGATGCCCACGGACAGCCGCAGCAGGTCGTCGGGCACCTGGAGCATCGAACCGGCCACGCTCGCGTGGGTCATCTGGCCCGGGTGCTCGATCAGCGACTCGATGCCGCCCAGCGACTCGGCCAGGATGAACAGCTGCGTGCGCGCCGCGGTGTCCAGCGCGGCCTGCCTGCCGCCGGTGTGGCGGAAGGAGATCATGCCGCCGAAGCGGCGCATCTGCTTGGCCGCGATGTCGTGCCCGGCGTGATCGGGCAGGCCCGGGTAGTAGACCTCGGCGACCTTCGGGTGCGCCGACAGCATCTCGGCGATCTGCTCCGCGTTGTCGCAGTGCCGGTCCATGCGCACGGCGAGGGTCTTGAGGCCGCGCAGGGTCAGCCACGCGTCGAACGGGCCGGGCACCGCGCCCGCCGCGTTGCGCAGGAAGAACAGCTGTTCGCGCAGCTCGTCCTCGTTGGTCAGCACCGCGCCGCCGACGACGTCCGAGTGCCCGCCCAGGTACTTGGTGGTCGAGTGCACGACGATGTCGGCGCCGAGGGCCAGCGGCGTCTGCAGGTACGGCGTGGCGAAGGTGTTGTCCACGACGAGGCGGGCGCCAGCCCCGTGGGCGATCTCCGCCAGCACCGCGAGGTCGGCGATGCCGAGCAGCGGGTTGGACGGCGTCTCGCACCAGATCAGCTTGGTTTCCGGGCGGACCGCGGCGCGCACTTCGTCCACGTTCGACAGGTCCGCGACGCCGTATTCGACGCCCCACACCTTCAGCACCTTGTCGATCAGCCGGAAGGTGCCGCCGTAGGCGTCGTTGCCCAGGACCAGGTGGTCGCCCGGCCGCAGCACGGTGCGCAGCACCGCGTCGGTGGCGGCCATGCCGGAGGCGAACGCCAGGCCGTGCCGCGCGCCCTCGAGCGAGGCCAGGGCCTGCTCCAGCGCGGTGCGCGTCGGGTTCGCGGTGCGGGAGTACTCGTAGTCACCCTCGCGGGTGCCCCCGACGCCGTCCTGGGCGTAGGTGGAGGTCTGGTAGATGGGCACGATGACCGCGCCTGTCCGCGGGTCAGGCTCCTGACCTGCGTGGATGGCGCGCGTCTCGAAGCCGGAGCGGGAAAGGTCGTGCGTCATTTCCCCAGCCTACGACCAGCCCTGCCGCACCCATCGCGCGGTGGGCGGCAGGCACGCCAGCACCAGGGTGCCGATCGCCGGCACGCACAGCACGCCGAGGTAGACGAGCGGGACGTCGCCGTCGAGGAGGCCGAGGAAGTACACCCCGAACGCGCCGAGCACGAGCACCAGCAGGTACACGACGAGGGCCGCGGCCGCGCCGATGATCGTCGCGACGCGGCCGAACTCCTTGGCCAGCACGAGCCCGACCCCGCCGGTGATGAGGGCGACGGCGAGCAGCAGGTGCGTGGCGAACGTCAGCAGGCTGCGCCCGAGGTCGCCGTCGCCGGCGAGCAGCACCGCGCCACCGGCCACGCCGACCAGGTGGAACAGGCCGCCGAGCAGGGCCAGGACGGCCGCGGTGATGCCGGTGCCGCCGCCGCGGGAGGACGTGGTGGCTTCGGATTGGGACGGAAAGGTCACCACTACCAACTACCAGCCGGGCGGTGCCGCAGGTACCGGAAGGTCCACGGAAGCACCGCGAGCACGAACACGAGCGGCCCGCCGACCACCGCGCCGACCCGCACGAACGCGTCGTCGGACGCGAAGCGGAACATGACCGCGAAGAAGTCCCCGAAGTAGCCGGGGTAGAGCAGGATCGGCTCGCAGATCACCGCGGCGACCGCGAGCAGCCCGCCGGCCAGCAGCAACACCGCGCCGGCGACCGCGCGGAAGAACGTTGTCAGCGCGCCGGCCAGCAGGACCAGCGCGGCCGCCGAGTAGACGGCGAGTACGCCGCGCACCTTGCCGTCCATGCCCGCGAAGCCGTGGTCGACGAAGAACTTCAGCGGCAGGTAGCCCAGCAGGCCGGCCAGCACCAGCCCGACCACGCCGGCGAGGATCGCGGTGGTCCCGTTGGGGCGCGGCTCGTGGCCGTTTCGACTCGTCACAGCGCTCCCGGGGAAATCGGACGTTTTCGGCGCTCACCCTAGCGGCGTTCCCAGCACACGGAAATCAACTGGGAAAAAGACGATGCCCCCGGCGCGGGGCCGGGGGCATCGCCTGCTGAGTTCAGCCGGTCACCACTGCTGCGGCGGTTGACCGGGCTGGCCGTACTGGCCGGGCTGCTGCGGCGGCTGGCCGTACGGACCCGGCTGCTGCTGCCCGTACTGACCGGGCTGGCCGTAGCCGGGCTGCTGCCCGTACTGGCCGGGCTGCCCGTAACCGGGCTGCTGGCCGGGCTGGCCGTACTGGCCGGGCTGCGGGAAGCCACCGCTCTGCGGGTTCGGCCCACCGGGCTGCCCGTACTGCGGCTGACCGGGGTGCTGGCCGAACTGACCGGGCTGCTGCCCCGGCTGCGGGAAACCGCCGCTCTGGGGGCCACCGAAGCCACCGGGACCGCCGAAGCCGCCCGGGCCGCCGTGCTGGCCGGCACCGTCGCCGAGACCGACGAACTGCTTCGCCGCCGGGACCAGGCCGGCGACACCGATCGCCAGCGCCACGATGCCGAAGATCAGTTGCGCGACCGGGATGCCCGGGAGGTCCGAGGCACCCTCCGGCATCGCCGCGAGGATCAGGATGCCGAACAGCAGCATCAGGAAACCGCCGACCGCCGTCAGGATCGGGGCGATCTTCTTCAGCGCCGGGCTGAGCTTGTTCGCCAGCGCGATCAGGACGCCACCGGCCAGCGCCGCGAGGCCACCGACCACCAGCATGATCATGTAGAACCAGAGCAGGCCCGGGCTGGGCAGCCCGAACTCGTCCGCCTGGTCCTTGATCGAGTCGTAGGCGTCGGAGTAGTCGGAGACATCACCGAAGTCGATCAGCGCGAAGATCAGGCCGAGCAGGCCGAGGAGCGCGGCGAGACCACCGGCGATCCAGCCGAAGAGCTGGTTGTTGCCACCGGCGCCACCGCCCTGCTGGGGGTAGCCCGGCGCGCCGAAGCCCTGCGGCTGGCCGAAGCCACCCGACGGCGGGCCGTAGCCCTGCGGCGGCTGGCCGTACGGGCCCGGCTGCTGCTGCCCGAACCCGGGCTGCTGCTGCTGGCCGAAGCCCTGCTGCCCGTAGCCCTGCTGGGGGTTCACGGCGCCGGGGTTGTCGGCGGCGCTCGGCGGCGGCGAGTACGGGATGGCCGGCGGCTGGGAGCCCGGGGGCACCAGCTGCGTGGACTCCGCGCCCGGCTGATCACCCGGGCCGACCTTCTGCGTGGCGTTGGGGTCGCCACCCGGCTGGACCACCTGGGTCGGCTCCGCCGTCTCGCCGAACGAACCGCCGCCCTCGGACGGCTGCTGCGACTGGCCGGGCTGCACGACCTGGGTGGGCTCCGAAGAGCCGAACGGGTTGTCTGGCTGTTGCTGGGGACCGCTCGGCGGGCCCTGAGGCGGCTGACCGCCACCCCACGGCTGGTTCGGCGGCTGCGGAGCGCTCATGTGGGTCTTGAACCCCCTCGAGAGGACTGACAGTGCGTATTCACGTTGATCTGGGTGGGCCACACGCTATCGGATACCGGTCATAGACGCTCGTAACGCCCCGACGGTTCCGCGCGATGAAACCCGGATCACCGTCCGGCGAGGTAGCTCAGCAGGTCGTGCCTGGTCAGCACGCCCGCCGGCTTGCCGTCGACCAGGACGAGCGCGCCGTCGGCGTTGGACAGCGCCTTCATGGCCGCCCCGACGCCCTCGCTCGCGCCGATGGTCGGCAGCGGCGGCGACATGTGCTTGTCCAGGCGGTCGGCGAGCTGGGCCTTCCCGGTGAACAGGGCCTCCAGCAGCTCCCGCTCGTTGACGGCGCCGACGACCTCGGCGGCCATCACCGGCGGCTCGGCGCTGACCACCGGCATCTGGCTGACGTCGAACTCGGACAGGATCGCGACGGCCTCGGCGACCGTCTCGTTCGGGTGGGTGTGGACCAGGTCGGGCAGCGATCCGGTCTTCGCGCGCAGCACGTCGCCGACGGTGGCGCCGGAGGAGTCCGGCGGCAGGAAGCCGTAGCCGGCCATCCACTGGTCGTTGAAGACCTTGCCCAGGTAGCCGCGGCCGCCGTCGGGCAGCAGCACCACGATCACGTCGTCCGGGCCGAGCCGCTCGGCGAGCTTGAGCGCGGCCGCGACCGCCATGCCGCACGAGCCGCCGACCAGCAGGCCCTCCTCGAGCGCGAGGCGGCGCGTGATCGCGAAGGATTCGGCGTCGGAGATGGCGATGATCTCGTCGGCGATGGCGCGGTCGTAGGTGCCCGGCCAGAAGTCCTCGCCGACGCCTTCGACCAGGTAGGGGCGTCCGGTGCCGCCGGAGTAGACCGAGCCCTCCGGGTCGGCGCCGACGACCTTGACCTTGCCCTGGGACGCTTCCTTGAGGTAGCGGCCGGTGCCGGAGATCGTGCCGCCGGTGCCGACGCCCGCGACGAAGTGGGTGATCCGGCCGTCGGTCTGCCGCCAGATCTCCGGGCCGGTCGAGTGGTAGTGGCTGGCCGGGTTCTCCTTGTTGGCGTACTGGTTGGGCTTCCAGGCGCCCTCGATCTCGGAGACCAGCCGGTCGGAGACGGAGTAGTAGGAGTCCGGGTGCTCGGGCGGGACGGCGGTCGGGCACACCACGACGCGGGCGCCGTAGGCCTTGAGCACGTTGCGCTTGTCCTCGCTCACCTTGTCCGGGCAGACGAAGACGCACTTGTAGCCCTTGCGCTGGGCGACCATCGCGAGGCCGACGCCGGTGTTGCCGGAGGTCGGCTCGACGATCGTGCCGCCGGGCCGGAGTTCGCCCGACGCCTCGGCGGCCTCGACCATCCGCAGCGCGATGCGGTCCTTCACGCTGCCGCCGGGGTTGAAGTACTCCACCTTCGCCAGCACGAGCGGCGCCAGGCCCTCGGTCAGGGAGTTCAGCTTGACCAGCGGGGTGTCGCCCACGAGGTCGACGATGTGCTCGACGTAGTCCACACCGACCAGGCTAGCTGCGCGGGTGTGACCTACGTCGAGGGTGGCGGGCTAGACGAGTAATGCTTAAGTTGGGGTGATGCCCGGAGTGAGGCGAAGGGTGTTCAAGATCAGTTTGTGACGACAGACCTGAACACCCTTCTCACCGCACTCTACGTCAAGATCGACGACCACCTCA